>NZ_CANCWK010000017.1:0-31093 GCF_947381495.1 Limosilactobacillus galli
ACGCCCTAACGGGCGCTAAAGGGGCCTATCCATCCCATGACTAAAGTCACGGGATTTCCGGCCAAACATCATTAAAGAACGTCCATGAGAAGCTTTTAATCCAAATTGTCTATTAACTAAAAAAGCCGCGACACATCAGTATCGCGACTCTTTTTGAATTCTCATAATAATTAAAGCGCTTCCGGATCCTCAACAATCGGCAGGATAATCCGGAAAAGCGAACCGGCACCCAGGGAACTCTCCAGGGTGATAGAACCGTGGTAACCTTCGATCAAGCGCTTGGCAATCGACAGTCCCAGGCCATTACCGCCTTTCTTGCGGCTCCGAGCCTTGTCCACCCGGTAGAAACGGTCAAAGACCTTGTCGATATCGGTAGCCGGGATTCCTTCACCAAAGTCTTGAATCCCGATCTCCACCGTGTTCATCCCCCGTGACAGGGAGATGTGGACTTCCTTGCGTTCCGTCGAATACTTGACGGCGTTATCACAGAGGATGACTAAGACCTGCTCCAGGTGGTCGCGGTAGATATTGGCCGTGATCGGCTCATCCAGGTCATCGTCAAGCGTGAAGTGGAAGTCCGGATAAAGCATCTTAAAGTTGTTAAAGACCTGGTGGACCACGTCATTGACCACGGTCCGCTGGTTGCGGAAGTTGATATCAACCTGTTCAGCCCGGCTGAGATCCAGCATCTCCTGAACCAGGTTCTTCATCCGCTTGGTCTCAATCAACGAAGCCTTGATGGAATCATTCAAAACTTCCGGATCATCTTTCCCCCAGCGCTCCAGCATGTCCAGGTGTCCCTGGATGATAGCAATCGGCGTCCGCAGCTCGTGACTGACATCGCTGACGAATTGCGACTGCTGGTCGATGTAGCGCTGCATCCGGTCCAGCATCTCGTTAAACATCGTGGTCAGCTCAGCCAGCTCGTCATTATGGTTGGGAACGGGAACCCGGACATTCTTGGTCGGGTCCTTGCTGATGACCTTCACGGTGTCATGAATCTCGCCGAGGGGCCGCAGGAACAGCAGGGATAGGAAGTAGCCGAGCAAACCGCTGGCCAGGACAACCAGGCACATGGCCAGGATCACAACGATCCGTAACTGGTTGTAGTTGCGGTAGTAGACATTCAGCTTATTTTCTACTTGGAGATAACCAATCCGCCGGTAACCACGCTGAGAATAGATCGGCTGCTGACCAACAATCACCTTGTGAGCAGCCCCCCGCATCATCCGCACCCGTCGCTGGTTAGTAAAGGTCGGCTTGGTCATGCTCTTCCCGGTACTCAAGATCGGCTGATGGTTGCGGTCATAGATATTAACGATCAGGTGGCCATCACTGAGCTCCTGAATGATTGGGCGCTGATATTGGCTTCCCACCGCTACTTGACCATCATCGGGATCGATGACATTACTGATGTTTTTCTTGGTCAGGGGTTGGTTGATCCGGCCCAATTGACGGCTAATATTAGTCATTCCCTGGTTGAGCAGGTCCCGTTCCTGATTGAAGAGGCTCTGGGTAAACGAGCTAAACATCGCCATGGCGACAATAAAGAAAATGATCAGCGAGCCCACTGCCGTCCCGAAGGCCCACTTAAGCTTTAAGGAAATAAAACGTCGGTTGCTTGTTTTTTCCTCCATATTTAACCACGAACCTTACGAACGAATTACGTATCCAGTACCCCGTACGGTCTGAATGTAGCTCTTTTCACCAGGACGATCGATCTTATTCCGCAGGTAACGGATGTAGACGTCGACCACGTTAGTTTCAACCTTGGAGTCGTATCCCCAAACCTTGGAGAGCAATTCCTTCCGTGACATGACCACGTTGATGTTCTCCATCAGGATCAAGAGCAGTTCATACTCCCGCTTGGTCAGGTTGATCACCTCATCACCCCGCCGAACGACCCGGTTTTCCTTCTCAATCGTCAGGTCCTTGTAGTTGACGGTGGTCTGGTGCTCCTTGTTATTGCCATCCTCAATGCTGATCCGCCGCAGCAGTGCCCGGACCCGGGCCAGCAGTTCCTCAATGGCAAACGGTTTGACGATGTAATCATCAGCCCCGTGGTCAAGACCGGAAACCCGGTCAATCACTGAGTCCCGAGCGGTCATGATGATGATCGGCGTGTCCTTTACCTCCCGAACACGGCGGGCAACCTCAATCCCATTTAATTCCGGCAGCATCAGGTCCAGCAGAATAACGTCAAAATCCTGGTTCAAGGCCGCTTCCAGTCCGGCCCGGCCATCAAGCTCAACATCGGTGTCGTACCCCTCATGCTTCAGCTCCATGTCCACAAACTTTGCCAAATTCTCTTCGTCTTCAATAATCAAGATTCGACTCATTAATTTCACCTACTAACAATCAATTTAATAACGACCATATTAATAAAACAAAATAATTTTATCACAATTTTCTAATAAACCCCAGCGTTCTGGCCATTAAATTGGGGAAAAGTCCGGTCGCAGGAAAAACACCGTCCCTAATTATTAAAAAAATTTAAAAATAAAAAATCACCCCAGGTCCGGCGCCTAAAGAGTGATCTTTATCATTAGAAATTAGTTGTTAGTGTTAACAACTTGCTTGCCGTTGTAGTAGCCGCAGTTAGGGCATACCATGTGGGACATCCGAAGTTCACCACAGTTTGGGCAAGGAGTTAAACCAGGGACATTCAACTTGATGTGACCCCGACGCATACGCTTCTTAGTCTTTGAAGTCTTCCGTGCTGGAACAGCCATGTTTGACACCTCCTAGGATTAATATTATCCACAAATGGTTTTTAACCGTCCGCTACTTTTTATCATCCTGATCAGGAAATAACTTTTGGAGTTTCGCGAAACGTGGATCAACTTTTTTATCTTTCTGCTTGCTGGCGGCATATTCATCTTCTGAGATGACGCTCCAGCCTTTACCATTCGGCATAGGCTTGCCAGCCTTCTCATCAGCAGAAAGCACTCGTAACGGTACCTGCTCGACGATGTTTTCGGCTAACGCGGTATCAAAGTCGATCATCTCACCGCGCTTCAATAAGAAGACAACCTCGTCATCCTCATATCGGGAGAAGTGGGAACGATCATCAATATACGTCTCCGTAAAGTCAAAGTCAAGTGGTAACTGAACGGGCGTCAATGAACGACTGGATGGTACCGTCAGCGTCGTCGTAACATGGGCGCTGATGGTGGCATCCCCGTTGTCATAGGATACATACCCGTCAACCTTAACCGGGGCAACGGCTAAGATAATGTCCGGGAATAGTTTAGTCAATGATGCGTTCAGATCAAAAGTACTTTGAATATGAAGTGGTTCATCTTGATAACGATGTAACTCAGCTAACGACCATTTCATCGTACTAACCTCCTAATGCAACGTATGCAATTATACTAGGCCCGCATATACTTGTCAATGTTTTTTCCTTGACAGCCTACTGAGCCGTTTAGCGAATCATTATCGGCGGATGTTTCAGATCCTGCTCGACCACGGTGAAGTTCTGATAGAGCTTGCCTGCCCGGTAATCAAGGTTGTAGAAGCCATCGCGCATTCCCTGGCTGACCTTGGTAAAGATCGGCACCGGAACCTGCTTTTTAACCTGGTGCAGATACTCCCGCCCCCGGGCAGTGAAGCCGAGGATGTGGATATACGGGTGGTCAACTCGGGCCGCAACCTCATCCTCACTCAGCTGCAGGGTTGTGTACAGGCACATCCGCAACAAGTGGGCATAGGTATAGCGCTTCGTCTTCACCCCGTGGATGAAATCGTCGAACCGCAGTGACCGCTGAGCAACCTCCTTCATCCGGTGCTCAAGGCCTTCCGCCATCTGGTAGGTCTGGGCCAGGCAGTCGAGAGGGGCTTGAATCAGCTGGTTGCGTAAAAGCGGGTACAGGCTGTTCCAACTAGGAACTGTCGCTACCTCATCCAGGGCCGCCTTCATTGCCGGCGGTACCGTGGCTGAAAAGTCCTCCCCAGCCATAACGGCCTGGCGGATGGCACTGGCACTGGCAATCTGACCGTGAATCTGCTGGTCATGATAGTCGCTCCCCCGGCGCTGAACTGGCGTCAGCTGGATCGAGTAGTCATTCGCCAGCACTGCCTTGGTATAGGCAAAGGCCAGAATATCGTTAGGATCACGCAGCTCAACCCCAGTCTGAGCGTGCAGCTGCTGGTTAAACTGGGTGGCATAGGTGGCGTTATACTGGTCAAACTCTGCCTGGTTAAAACGCTGTTCTGCCGCCACCAGGGCCGCAAAATCCCATTCTGGGTGTTCGGCCCCAAAGGCCACCCGGTGCACCTGGAGGGCATTCAGAATTGCCAGGGCCCCAGCCGCAAACCGGTGAGCCGGCTGGGCCGCGTAAAAGACTGGCAATTCGACTACCAGGTCGACGCCGCTTTCCAGGGCCGCCCGCGCCCGAGTCCACTTATCCACGATCGTGGGCTCCCCGCGCTGGGTGAAGTTCCCACTCATTACCGCGACCGCGACATTCGCCCCGGTTTGTTTCATCGCCTGACGAAGGAAGTAATGGTGCCCATTATGAAACGGATTGTACTCAACCACCATACCAACTGCCTGCATCCTCGTCACCTACTTTCGACAACTGAAGAACCAACGGGTGGTCTGCTCATCAGGGGCCGCCGCACCAAAGTCCGCCCGCACCACGACATCAGAAAAACCGCTGCGCTTGAGGGCCTTCGTGATGGTTTCCAAGGGATAGCTGCGTTCAAAGTGGGTCTCCCCGATTCGCTCATACTGACCATCCGCCAGCCGGTTAAAGAAGGCCAGGTCATGGATCACCCCGTGTTCAACATCGTCGTCTTGGTAGCTGCGCCAGAGGAAGGCCCGCTGGTGGTCATCATCCTCATAGTTATACATGTAGCCCGGGTAGACGACATCCGTTTGGTAAGGGGTGATCATGTCAAAAAGAAAGCGGCCACCGACATTGAGGTGGGTAAACACCTGTCGGAGGGTCGTTTCAACATCATCAAGGTTCCCCAGATAACAGAGGGAGTCCGCAAAGCAGGTTACCAGGTCGTACTGGGGCAGGGCGGTCAGGTCGCGCATATCGGCCTCCACCAGGATCAGCGGCACCTCCGCATTAGCAGCGTGCTGACTAGCCAGGCTCAACATGTCGGCCGAAAAGTCCGCCACCGTCACTGCACGGTCCTGTTTAGCGAGCAGGACGGCCAGCCGCCCGGCACCCCCGGCGAGGTCCAAAATCTGCTGAGCATCCTGGCCGCCATTGGCCATGGTGTAGGCTGCCCACTTTTGGTACAGCTCATCGTCAAAGAGCTGGTCGTAGAGTTGGGCAAAGGTATGGTAGATCATCAGTCCTTAACCCATTCATCCACGTTAACCAGCGGCGCATCGGACCACAGTTTCTCCAGGTTGTAGAAGCTCCGGGTCTCTTCCCGGAAGACGTGAACAACCACGTCACCGAGGTCAATCAGAACCCACTTGGCATGGTTTTTACCTTCAACGCTGCCAATGTTAACTTGGTTCTCATGGGCTTTTTCAATGATGGCGTTGGCGATTGCCTGAACCTGCCGGTCGGATCCGCCGGTCATGATGACGAAGTAGTCCGCCATC
Source organism: Limosilactobacillus galli (assembly GCF_947381495.1). Taxonomy (NCBI): domain Bacteria; kingdom Bacillati; phylum Bacillota; class Bacilli; order Lactobacillales; family Lactobacillaceae; genus Limosilactobacillus; species Limosilactobacillus galli. The sequence continues at coordinate 5,573 of NZ_CANCWK010000017.1, forward strand.
GGGCTGATCTCATCAACCTTCAGTGCAACAATGTCTTCGGCCCGCCGACCATCAGCGGCCCTAACAACCATCTCTAATAATTGTTTGCTTTCCATCTAGTTAATCTTCCCTTCGTAAGCCGGTACCCAGGCATTGTAGGTTTCAATTGTCTTCGGGTACACCGGTTTGTTGTTTTCAATCAAATAATTTAAGGTGTGCTTGGTCTGGTAGGCCACCCCGGCGCCAAGATCTTGGGCCGTCAGCTGGCGGGCCTGGTCGACGCCCTCAAAGTCACGGGCTGGTTCGATGTAGTCGGCCATGTAGACCACCTGTTCCAGCTTCGTCATCTTGGCTGCCCCCGTGGTGTGGTGGCGAACCGCATTCAGGATGTCCTCATCCCAGATGCCGAGCTCGTCCTTGATCAGCTCCGCCCCCACGATACCGTGCCAGGTGGCATTACCGTAGTTTAACAGGTCCGAATCGAGCCCCTTCTTATGAATCTCATCAATGAAGTCTTGGTCAGGCCGCTGCTTGGCATAATCATGGCAGAGTCCCGCAATGCTGGCCTTTTCGACATCGACTCCGTTCTGCCTGGCCAGTTCCATGGCCGTCTGTTCAACCCGCAGGACATGGTGGAAGCGCTTGGGCTTCAAGGCGGCCTGCAGCCGGTCAACTAGCTGGTCATGGGTCAGTGGAATATAGTGATGCGTATACTCAATTGTTTCTTCATTCATGATACAAGTGATGCTCCTTTATAAATGCGGCCACGGCGTCGGGAACCATGTACCTGATCGGCAGGCCCTGTTCAACCCGCCGCCTGATATCCGTCGAACTAAAGCTGACCAGCGGCACATCCACCCAGATCACCGGGTAGGCCGCCTCGTTCTTAGCTCCTGGCCGCCGAACCCCCACAAAGTGAAAACGCGGCAGGCGAACCAGCTCATCAATGCGGTGCCACTTAGGAAGGTAGTCCACCATGTCGCCGCCGATGATGAAGTAGTAATCCGTCGTCGGGTGCTGCTCAATCATCTTCTTCATCGTGTCATAGGTATAGCTGACTCCGCCCCGGCGCAGTTCGCTCTCCTCGATGCCAAACAGGGGATTGTTCTTGATCGCCAGTTTGATCATTGCCAGCCGCAACTCAGCATCGATGGCCGTCTTCTTGTCGACATGCGGCGGCGTAGCATCCGGCATGAACTTCACCTTTTCCAGCGACAGGGATTGCCCCACCTGGTCGGCCACCAGGAGATGCGCATTGTGGATCGGGTTAAAGGTCCCGCCATAGATGCCGACCCGGTGCCGGCGCCCGGCCGAAACTGTCTCCGGTTGCACCCGCGGTCGCGGATTGGCAAATACTCGACAACGCTGCATAATTACACTCCCTTAAATCCGTGCGACCCGGTCGGATAACTCTCGCAGGTCCTTGTTAGCCGATACCTTAAACAGGACCAAGACCCGGCCAATTGATTGCACCACCTGAATGTCGGTGTGCTGCTCAATGAAATCCTTCAGCTCTGCCGTGGTGACGTCAGCATTTTGCAGAATGTTGACCTTGATCAGCTCCCGCCGGTCGAGGGCCCCATCCAGTTGAGCCAGCCATTGCTTGGTCAGGCCTTCCTTACCAACGGCAAAGATCGGTTGCAGGTGGTTGGCCTGCGCCCGTAAAAAACGTTTTTGTTTTCCTCGTAATTGCATGTTAAACCTCACTTCGTTAAATCATCGCGCGGCGGATCAATGCCGCCACGCCTTTGGGAACCCAGGCCGCAACGGTTGTTCCCGCCGGAACGGTAATCCAGCCCAGGCCTTCAAAGACAATGTCGCTCTTCTCGTGAACCCGAAATTCCTCACGCTCCAGTGGCGGGAAGCTATCCAACTCGTCCTTGGTTGGCGGTGTCAGCAGTTCCCCAACATGTTTCTCGTAGAAGCGATCCGCATTCGCCAATTTGGTCCGGTGGATCGTCAGGTTGTTGTCAAAGTAGGCCACCAGACCGGCCCGGTCCCCCTTCAGGTAATCGAAACGGGCGATCCCGCCCAAAAAGAGGGTCTGGTCGGGATTTAACTGGTAGGTCCGCGGCTTGATTTCTTTCTGCGGGGCCACCAGCTTCAGGGCCTTTGGTGACAGCACATGGGCCATCTGGTGGGGATGGATGATCCCCGGTGTATCGACCAGCCGGTGACCGTCATCCAATGGAATCTCAATCTCATCCAGGGTCGTTCCCGGAAAGCGGGAGGTCGTGATCAAGTCCTTAACCCCGGTCCGCAGCTTGATGATCTGGTTGATCAGGGTCGACTTGCCGACATTGGTAACCCCAACCACGTAGACATCTCGGTCCCCCCGGTACTTTTCGATCGTGTCCAGGAGCTCGTCGATCTGGTGGTTCTTCTTAGCAGAAACCAGCACCGTATCGATTGGTCGCAGCCCCGCAATGTTGGCCTGCTGACGAATCCAATCCCGCAGTTTGGACCGGCGCAGTGAATGCGGCAGGAGGTCTTCCTTATTGCCGACCAGCAGGACCGGATTGTCACCGACAAAACGGTGGAGGCCCGGAATCAGGCTGCCGTTGAAATCAAAGATATCGACGACATAGACGATCAGGGCCTTGGCCTGGCCGATCTGGCTCAGCAACTTCAAAAAGTCATCATCGGAAAGCGAGACCGGTGCAATTTCGTTGTAGTGCCGCAGGCGGAAGCAGCGCTGGCAGTACAGTTCGTTGTTCGCCAGCCCCTTTTCAACCGCCGACTTAGGCGTGTAGCCGGGGGCATCTGGGTCCGTCGATTGGATGACCGCCCCGCACCCGATGCACCGCAGTTCTTCGTCTTGTTCGCTCATTTAGTCAATCCCTCCTGCCATTTCAATTTTGGATACTTCTTCGCTAATTTCTCTTCAACTAGGTTATCCATGAAGCGGTTCGGCCAGGTAACCCACTTGTCGGTGTCGATCAGCGGCTTAACCAGGATACTATAGACCCCCGCCTGGTTGGCCGCCGCCACGTCAGTCATCAATTGGTCACCGACCATTACTACCTCATGCTTTTTCAGGCCCAGTTTTCGCCGGGCCCGGGTAATCCCAAAGCTCAGGGGCTTCAGGGCCCGGGAAATAAAGGGCAGGTCTAAACTGGCCGTTGCCTTGGCGACCCGTTGCTTACTGTTATTTGAGATCACGATCAGCGGGATCCCAGCCGCATGAAGCTCGTCTATCCACCGCCGCAATTCGGGAGTCCCATCAGGGTTATTCCAGGCAATCAGGGTATTATCCAGGTCGCTGAACACGGCGCGAATGCCCTTAGCACGTAATTCTTGTGGTGAGACCTGGTAGATATTCTTCACCATCCAGGTCGGCTTAAATTTTTCTAACAAGATTGCACCTCGTAATGCAGTATTAGATTAATTATAACGATTGTTCAGACGGGTTTCAATTGATCTGACAACCCATTCGATTAAAAAAGCCACCCATCGGTATAAAGGGATGGGTGGCTCAATTTAAGTCTTAGTTGAGGGCCTTCTTGGCTTCTTCAACGATGGCAGTGAATGCCTTTGGGTCGTTGACAGCCAAGTCAGCTAACATCTTCCGGTTGATGTCAATGTTAGCCAGCTTCAGACCGTGCATCAGCTTGCTGTAGCTAATGTTGTTGATCCGCGCAGCAGCGTTGATCCGGGCAATCCAGAGTTCACGGAACTTACGCTTGTTGACCTTCCGATCACGGAAAGCGTAAACGTAACTCTTCATTACTTGGTCCTTAGCAGTCTTGAAAAGACGGTGCTTTGAACCACGGTAACCCTTTGCCAACTTCATAATGCGCTTACGACGTGCGCGCGTAACAGTTCCACCTTTAACTCGCATGTTGAAATCCTCCTACGTATATGTATTATTTGAATGATTGAAGTTTACTTGAATGGCAGTAACTTCTTGTAACGCTTTACGTTGGACTTGTCCATCATGCTCAAGCCACGTAATTGACGACGTTGCTTCTTGGTCTTACCGTGGAAACGGTGACTGGTAAATGAGTTACCACTCTTGAATCCACCATTAGCAGTACGCTTGAAACGCTTTGCAGCAGCGCGGTTAGTCTTCATCTTTGGCATAACTTATTCCTACCTTCTTAAATTAATTTTTCGCTTTATCAGCAGCTGGGGCGAGCGTCAGGAAGATGCTCCGTCCCTCCATCTTTGGACGTTGGACAACAGTAGCAATGTCTGAAGTTTCTTCAGCCATCCGTTCAATCATGTCACGACCGATATCCTTGTGCGTGATTGCACGGCCACGGAAACGTAACGAAACCCGAACCTTGTCACCCTTTTCGATGAATTTGCGAACCCGCTTCAACTTAACATTGAAGTCGTTCGTGTCGATTGATGGGCTCAAACGAATTTCCTTAACGGTTACTGTCTTTTGTTTCTTACGAGCTTCACGCTCTTTCTTTTGCATCTCGAAACGGTACTTACCGTAATCCATAATGCGGGCAACAGCTGGCCGTGCCTTTGGTGCAACTAACACCAAATCAAGGTTGGCATCTTCTGCCAATTGAAGTGCTTCACGCTTTGACTTGATCCCAAGCTGTTCACCGTTTTGATCAATCAGCCGCACTTCCCGTGCACGAATACCGTTATTGACAATCATATCTTGTGCTATGGCAACGCACCTCCAATTTTATTAGCGAAAGATCAAGCAAAAAAAGCGGGGTACCAGATGCACCCCGCTAAATAGGAACAGACCTCGTTCGTCTGCTCAATTTCATCTCGTCAGCCCGACGATCCTTATCGCCCAGGCGAGAAGCGGGTGCTTCTGCTTTTTCTTTCAACGTTTACTAGACTACAAAATTAACCGACAAATGTCAAGCACTTATCCCTTTTTTCGGAGATTTTCACCATTCATTTCGATCTCTCTGGAGAGGAACTTGATCCGCTCCATGATCCGGGCGGCCTTGACCGGCTCCACAACCCCCTGGTTATTGATTGCAAGGTGCTGCTTTTCGAGCTGGTCCATCGAGAAATTGGAACTGAAGAAGGTCGGCAGCTCCTCTTGCATCCGGTACTCCAGGATCACCCCAAGAACGTCATCCCGCACCCAGGTCGACATGGCATCCGCACCGATGTCATCGAGCATCAATACCGGGACCTTCTTAACCGCGTCGATTTTTGCGCCGGCCTCGTTGTTGCGGATCGAGTTCTTCATCTCGACGGCAAAACTCGGGAAGTGGACCAGCGTGGTGGCCACATCGTGCTTAGCCAGTTCATTGGCGGTTGCCGCCAGCAGGTAGGTCTTGCCGACGCCGAAGCTCCCCGTCAGGTACAGGCCCGGCCGGAAGTGGTCAGCCTGATAGTGGTCGATGAAGTCGTTAGCGGCATTGTAAGCCATCACCCGGCCGGCCGTCCCGTTCTGGTCATCGAGGTAATAGTCATCCATCGTGGCCCGGCGGATAAACTTCGGCATGTTGATCGAGTTGACCAGGTGGCGCAAGTGTTCCTGCTGCCGGCGTTCAATCAGCTGCTGGGTCGGTACGTAGGTCACATCAATCTGGCCGGCCACCAGCTGCAGCTGCGGGGAGTAGCCGGGAGCCACAGTGGCCTTGCCCGCCTTGATCAGCTGCTTTTCATGATAAAACTCGTACAGCTTCGAACGGCCCCGCCGAATATTCTCTTTCGTAAGGCGGTCACGGTTGCTGGTCAGGAAAGCGCGCACTTCGGGATCCTGGTAGACCTGCTTCATCACCTGATCCATGCTGGCCGCAACGTTGCGCCCCTGCATCATCTTTTGAATTGTCTTATTTAGTGGTTCCAAACCAATCACCTTCCCTTACGATTGCTGCGCTGCCGGGCCCGGGCCTTGGCGAGAGCCGCTGCCGAAGCCTTTTTGGTCCGGGTTACCTGATCCTGTTTGCTCCAGTCAGGCATTGTTTCGCGAATTTCCATCCGCTGGCGGTTGCGCTTAGTGCTGAACCGTTTTGTCGTCCCCGGCTGCTGTTTTTCTTGGTTAAACTTCTTGAGCTGAAGTAACGCTCCAGCACCATCATGAACACCAGCCCGCAGCCAGTCGTTGGCAATGGCATCGACAAAGTTGCCCTTCAGCGTAGCGTTGCCCAGATCTGCAATGACGTACCAGACGAGGACGTTGATGACCGACGATGGAAGCTTGCCATCCTGGACCAGCCGAGTCAAGACGTTGCGTTCCCCGGCGGTTACATAACCGCCCGTCTGCTCCTTGAGGGCCTGGAGAAAGGCCACTGGCGCGTAGTTGTTAGTGCTCTTCAACAATTGGCGGTCCTTGGCAGTTAATTGCTTATCGTCAACGACCTCTTTTTGCTTGGGATTGGCGGATTCCGGCACAGACGCTGGCTGCTTATACTGGGCCGCCACCTGCCGCTTAAATTTCCGCGCGTCAAAATGATTGGTGGCTAGGTCAAGTGCTCCCCTGATCAGACGGGCCATAGTCGGTTCATCAATCCCATACAGCTGGTGTTCCACTTCAATTAACTCACGATGATCAGCGAGGTCTTCCTTGACCACCGGCTGGCTCTTGAGGAGGGTCAGCAGTGTGGCCCAATCGAAGTCACTGCTGTCCGCCACCAGCGAATGCTTTTCTGTTACCGCAGCAGTCGTTTGGGCCTGTTTAATGACTTCAGGAACGTGAACCAATTCGTGCTGATCGATTTGATAGGCATCCAAGAAGCGGTGGCTGACGTTTTTCAGCTGTGTGCGGTCGGCAACCAGCTGATAGCGATGAGCGCCTTTAGCCAAGCGGGAAAAAACCTGTTCACCGATTGCCTCTAATAGAAGCACACTCAGCAGGTTGTCATTAATAAAGCGCTCCGGGGAAAGGGTCGCCTGAAGCTCATAGACGTACAGGTCCCCCTGAGCGTCGTGCTGAAAATACGTCTGAACGATGCCCATCCCCTCCAGGCGGCGCAGGCCCTCGCTCACCTGGCTCTGGCCAGCATTCACCTGCACCAGCAGAGCTGACTGCAGCCGACGATCGGCTAGGGTCGGGTGATCAAGCAGCTGGCTGCGCAGCGCATAGAAGAGGCTGAAGGCCACCGGTCCTAAAACCGGCTGGTAATAATCAGTAAAGACTTGATCGTTAAAGTTGATAAAGTCGGCCGCGGCGGTAACCAGGTACCCCGCCTGTGGATCAAAGTTTGGCCGCGTTGTCACGATCTAACCCCCTACTTCTTTTTATGCTCATCCTTGACCATCGTCTCAAGCTCACTCATGAAGGCATCCACGTCCTTAAATTGCCGGTAGACACTGGCAAAGCGGATGTAGGCAATCTCGTCGACGTTCTTCAGTTCATTCATCACAAACTTGCCGATGATTTGGCTAGAAACCTCATTTTCGCCGAGACCGCGCACCTGCTTCTCCACCTTATCCGTCAGCTTGGTCAAGCGCTCCATGCTCACCGGCCGTTTCTCCGCCGACCGGACAATCCCATTGAGGATCTTTTGCCGGCTGAACTCTTGACGGGTACCGTCCTTTTTGATGACGAGCAGCGGCGTCTCCTCGTAGCGTTCAAAAGTGGTGAAGCGAAAACCGCAGTGGACGCATTCACGCCGGCGCCGAATGAAGGTACTGTCTTCGCTGGGGCGGCTGTCGACCACCCGCGAACCATTCTTATGACAATGTGGGCATCGCAAAGCGTTCCCCTCCTTTTAACATAGGTAGTACTTTATTTTACCGCGTGCTCTGCAGGTGTTCAACCAATTGTGCCACCTGCTGCCGGGTTTGTGCCGGGCTGCCGTCGTTGTTAATCACCACGTCGGCCCGCGCCGCCTTCTCCTTCAACGGCATCTGGGCAGCAATCCGAGCCCGGGCTTCCGCTACCGAATAGTGGTTACGCGCCATCAGCCGTCTCAGCTCGGGCTCTGGACTGACCGTCACCACTACCACTAAGTCACAGTCCTCATCGTAGTGCTGCTCATATAAGAGAGGCACATCCAGAATAACGTTGGGCACCCCCTGCTTCTTGAAAGTTTCCACTGCCTGCCAGATCGCATCCCAAATCAGGGGCTGCATGATCTGGTTGAGCTCTTGTCGTGCCGCCGTGTCGGCGAAAACCCGGCGGCCCAGCTGAGCACGGTCGAGACTTCCATCCGGCTGGATGACTTGGTTGCCAAACGCGGCCGCCAGCTTATCCAAGGCCGAAGAGCCGGGCCGCTGCACCTGACGGGTAACCTGGTCGGCATCGACAATCGGGATCCCCGCCTGTCGCAACAAGTTACTGACGGTGGACTTGCCGCTGGCGATTCCGCCGGTCAGACCGATTATCTTCGTCATGGCAGGTCCTCCCGCAGCGGCTGGCAGTGCGGACAATAGGTGGTTCCGCGCTGAGCAACCTTGATCTTAACCATCTTGGTTCCACAACGCGGGCACCTATCCCCGCCATGTCCGTAGGCGTTGAGCCGTTCCTGGAAGCCCCCGGCGTCACCGAAGGCATTGGCAAAGGTATGAACCGTGGTCCCCTTGTACTTGATGGCCTGGGCTAGTTCCTTGATGATGTTGGCATGAAGGTTCTTGATCTGCTGGTCAGTCAGCGAGTTGGCTGGTTGCTCCGGGTTGATCCGGCTCATCCACAGGACCTCATCGGCATAGATGTTGCCAAGTCCCGCCACGTGCCGCTGGTTGAGGAGGAAAGGCTTGATCTTCCCCCGGCTCTTCTTGAGTTCGTCCCTAAAGAAATCCAGCTTAAAGGTCTCCGGGGTCGGTTCCGGACCAATCGTCTTGAGACCGCCAACCTGCATCTCATCCCCGGTTCGAACCAGGGTCATCCGGCCAAACTTCCGGGTATCGTGGTAGCAGAGCTCCGTCCCGTCCGTAAATTGGAAGACAACGTGGGTATGCTTGTCAATCGGTCCGCCGATGGGCTGGCTGAAGTACTGGCCCTCCATCCGCAAGTGCGAAACCATCGTCAGGTTGTTGCTGAACCGAAAGAGAAGGTACTTGCCGCGCCGGTCAATATCCTCAATCGTCTGACCGATCAGGGCCTGACGGAACTCCTCAACATCGTTGGTAATCGTCTTGCCATAGTAAACATCAATTGTGTTAATCCTGCGTCCCTTGGCAATCTTCAATAGACCCCGCCGGACGGTTTCAACTTCTGGTAATTCTGGCAACTTTAATGACTTCCTTACTTTTTAAGATCGTACCAGGTATCGCCAAACTTGCTGTCCACCTTCAGTGGAACGTCCAGCTTAACCGCTGAGTCCATCACTTGGGGAACCAGCTTTTGCAATACCGGGATTTCTTCCTTCGGCGCCTCAAAGACCAGTTCGTCATGGATCTGAAGAAGCATCTTGGCCTGGAGGTGACGGTCCTCCAATTCCCGCTGCATCCGGATCATAGCAATCTTGATGATATCAGCGGCACTCCCCTGGATTGGGGTGTTCATCGCAGTCCGTTCCGCAAACGACCGCCGGCTGAAGCTCTTGGCGTTGATATCCGGCAGGTAGCGGCGCCGGTGGGTGATGGTCTCCACGTAGCCATGTTCCTTGGCGTAGGCAATGGTGTCGCGGATGTACTTTTCCACCCCTGGGAACTCATGGAAGTAGTTCTGGATAAATTCATGCGCCTGCGCCCGACTGACGTGAATCCGCTGGGCCAGACCGTAGTCACTGATTCCGTAGACGATCCCGAAGTTGACCGCCTTGGCCCGCCGCCGCATGTTCCGATCAATCGGGGCGTCGGCCGGCAGATGGAAGATCCGCCGGGCCGTGCTGGCGTGAATATCTTCGCCGTTTTTGAAGTCCTCCTGGAGGTTCTTATCACCCGTGATGTGGGCCAGCACCCGCAATTCAACTTGTGAATAGTCGGAGGAGAAGATCTGCCAGCCATCGTGACTCGGCACAAATGCCCGCCGAATCTGCCGGCCCTCGGGCAGCCGAACCGGGATGTTCTGCAGGTTAGGATCAACCGAAGACAGGCGCCCAGTCTGCGTCAAGGTCTGCAGGTACCGGGTGTGAATCTTCTGGTCACTGGAGTGGATCACTTTCAGAAGACCCAAGATGTAAGTTGATTGCAGCTTAGCGATCTGCCGGTATTCCAGAATCTCAGCAACGATCGGTGACCGGTCCGCCAGTTTCTCTAGGACATCGACCGCCGTAGAGTAGCCGGTCTTGGTCTTCTTGATGACCGGCAGCTTCAGCTTCTCAAAGAGGATATGGCCGAGCTGCTTGGTGGAGTTGATGTTGAACTCCTCGCCGGCCTGTGAATAGATCTCACTCTCAATCTCGGCCAGCCGTTCTTGAAGCTTGCTGCCCATGTTCTTCAGTGTCTGGGCATCCACGCGGACCCCGGTCATCTCCATCTTGGCCAGGACCCGGGTCAGCGGCAGCTCGATGTCAGTGTAGAGCGGCATCTGCTGGTTCTCCTTGAGCTGGTCGTAGAGGGGCTGGCGCAGCTCCATAATTGCCCGTGCCTTGTTGGCAAGGTGGGTAAAGAAGACGTCATCATCTTCTGGAACTGCCCGCTTGACACCCTTGCCGTAAACCTCTTCATCTGTCTGGACGTTATGGTAGTCGTGCTCGCCGGCAACCTTACCCAGGTCATTGCTGTTATCGTTGGTGTTCAGCAAATATGAAGCCAGCAGAAGGTCAAAGTCGACTCCAGCCAGGTCGATCCCCAGCCGGTGGAGACCCACAATCTGCCTCTTGGCGTTGAAGACGTTCTTCTCTACCGCCGGGTCTTCCAGAAGTTTCTTCAGTGGTTCTTGCTTCAGTAATTCGACATCGCGGCTGACCAGCCAGTGCTGACCATCCCCGATCACGAAGCCGGCAAACGGCGACAGGTGGTAGTTGGCCTCGGGCATCTCAAGGTAGAAGCTGACTGAGCCCTGCAGTTTAGCTACCTGGTCAGCAAGCCGGCCAGCAGTTAATTCTTCATACGTAATCGGCGCCACTGCCGGTTCATCACTATCCTCCGGGGAGACGTTCATCTTCGCCAGGAAGGACTTGAAGTCCATCTGCTGGTAGAAGTCAACCAGTTCTTCAGTCTGCTCGCCCTGGTAGGTGATGTCTTTCAAGCCGACCTTGATCGGGGCGTCTTGCAGGATCGTTGCCAGCGTCTTGCACTCGCGGGCGATCTTCTCCTCTTCCACCAGGTGTTCCTTCATCTTGCTCTTTTTGAGGTCGTCAATATGGTCATAAATGCCCTCAACCGAGCCAAACTGTTTGACCAGCCGCAGGGCCGTCTTCTCGCCGATCTTGGTAACGCCCGGGTAGTTATCCGAGCTGTCCCCCATCAGCGCCTTCATGTCAATAATCTGCCGGGGGGTGATTCCCAGCTTCTCTTCGACGTGGGCCGGGGTGTAATGCTCGGTTTCCGTAACTCCCTTATGAGTTACCGCCACCGTAGTGTGATCGCTGGCTAGCTGGGTCAGGTCCCGGTCCCCCGTCACGATCAGGGTCTCGTAACCAGCATCATCAGCCTCCTTGGCCAGGGTACCGATGATGTCGTCGGCCTCATAGTTGGCCAGCTCATAGCTGTGCAAGCCGGAAGCCTTGACCAGCTGGCGCACGTAAGGAAGCTGCTCGGTCAGCTCTTCAGGGGTCTTGTTCCGGCCACCCTTATAATCACTGTACATCTTGGTCCGGAAAGTCACCTTGCCCGCATCAAAGGCCACCAGAGCCGCATCCGGGTGGAAGTTGGCCAGTACATGGTCCAGCATTAGTTTGAAGCCGTAGATGGCCGCCGTGTGCAGGCCATCCTTATTGGTAAACTTGTCAATCTGACTATGCATGGCAAAAAATGCCCGGAAAACGATACTGTTACCATCAATCAATAGTAATTGCTTTGTCATTTAATTCCCGCCCTTCTGTTTCTAAAAACAATTGTACCAAAGATTAGCAGCTGAGGTTACCTTCCTGATCGGTCTTTCCGGGAATATAATGGAGACTGACTACTGTTTAAGAGATGATTCATTATGCATAACATATTCGACCAACGCCACCTGGCCGAGGCCCGCTTCTTCGCCATTGCGCTAACCTTTTGCGGCGGCTTCACCGATGCCTTCACTTATATTCAGTTCAACCATACCCTGGCAGCTGCTCAGACTGGGAACATCGTCTTTTTAAGTGCCGCCCTGGCCAGCCATAATTTCTTCGGCGTGTTTGACCGGCTGGCCTCCCTGATCGCCTACATTGTCGGCCTGGCCATTGTCAGCATCTTCCACGCTCACATCGACCACTACTGGCAGGTCTTCTGCCTGATCCCCATCCTGATCATTGGGATGATCGTCGGGGGACTGCCTGCCAGCTTTCCAACCTACATCAGTGTCCCGGCACTATCGTTTGGTCTGGCCATGCAGAATGCCGCTTTTGCCAAGATTGAGGGGTTTGGCTACAGCAACGTCTTCACCAGCGGCAACATCAAGAAATCGGTCGTGGCCTGGAGCGAGTACTGCTTCCACCACGACCAAAGCCAGCGCCAGGCTGCCATCGATTACAGCCTGATCGTCGTCAGTTTTACCCTGTGGGCGATCGTTTCCGCCCAGCTCCAGCCCCTCATGAGAATGCGGACCATCTGAATCGCGGGCCTGGTGATTCTCATCGTCAATGTCACCTACTACATTCAGAAGTGGTCGCGTGAAGGCCAAAATTAAAAAGCCAAGCTAGGCATTTCCCTAGTTTGGCTTTTATTTTTAGTCCCGATTGCTCATTCCGAAGATCTGCAGGAATGAGATGAAGAGGTTGACGAAGTCAAGGTAGAGCTGTAAGGCCCCCACGATTGCCAGCCCCGTCATGGTGTTTTGATCACTGTAGTTCATGTAAATCTGCTTCATCTTCTGGGCATCCCAAGCCGTCAGAACAACAAAGATAATGACCGCAATGAAGGAGAAGATGTAGGTGATTGCCGGACTGTGTAAGAACATGTTAATGATCCAGGCGATCATCAGGGCCACCAGGGCCGCCATGGCGTGGGCACCGAACCGGCTCAAATCGCGCTTCGTTACCGTCCCGTAGATGGCCATCGTGGCAAAGACCGCAGCGGATGAAACAAAGGCCGCCGCAATATCAGTACCAGTGTAGACCCCGGCAATCAGGGCAAATTCAACCCCGTAGATGATCGAGATCAGCATCAGCATGACGAACCCACCAGCTGGATTCCGGGTCGCACTAAAGCTGACCCCCATTGAAAGCGCGATTGGCAGCAAAAGAACAATCCAGACCATTGCCGGGTGGGCCCCAAAGAAGCTCATCACCTGAACACGAAAGACCGTCATTGTCAGGTAGGCGCTCAGGGCGGATACCAGGACAGCCAGGGTCATGTTCCCGTACATCCGGGTCAAAAACCGGTTCACGCCCGCCGAATCGGTGACGATCCGGCGGCCGGAATCACCAGAAAAGTTATCCATCAGATAATCCCTCTTTCTTATTTAATTATGAAAAAATAAACACTTTTAAAATAACATAAAAATGGTAGCTATCACTACCATTTTCATTCAGCAATCCTACTTATTAAGAATTTCTTTATACTTATCTTCGTACTTCTCGATGTCACCGGCACCCATGAAGATCAGAACGGCATTGTGGTACTGGGCCAGCTTGTCCATCGTGTCCATGTCGATACCTTCACTACCCGGAATCTTAGCCTCAAGGTCGGCACTGGAGATGTTCCCCTTGTTTTCCCGGATGGAACCAAAGATTGGGGTAACGTAAACCTTGTCGGCCCGGCTGAGGGAGCTGGCAAAGCCGTCGATGTAAGCTGACAGTCGTGAGTAAGTGTGTGGCTGGAAGACCGCCACAATCTGCTTGTCAGGGTACTTCTGCCGGGCAGCGTCAATTGTGGCCTTGATTTCACTTGGGTGGTGAGCATAGTCGTCGATCATCTTATCATCGGCGACGTCCGTCTCGCTGAAACGCCGCTTAACCCCGGTGAAATTAGCCAGTTCTTTCTTGATGTCCGCCATGTCAACGTGTTCCATGTAGGCTACTGCCAATACCGCCAGACTGTTCAAGACACTGTGTTCACCATAGAGGTGGATGGTGAAGGTGCCCAGCTTCTGGTCACGGAAGTAGGCATCGTAGGTTGACCCGGCTGGGGTCCGTTGGATATTTTCCGCCCGGAAGTCGTCGTTTTCGCCAGTTCCGTAATAGTAAATCGGCACATCAACGTTGAGCTTGTGGAGGTTTTCGTCGTCCCCCCAGGCAAAGATGGCCTTCTTGACCTGGCGACCATACGTTTCAAAGGATTGGCGAACATCGTCAATGTCCTTAAAGTAGTCCGGGTGGTCAAAGTCGATGTTGGTCATGATGGCGTAGTCTGGGTGGTAAGCCAGGAAGTGGTCGCGGTATTCGTCGGCCTCAAAGACGAAGAAACGGTCCTTGGCGTTCCCTTTGCCGACCCCGTCACCAATCAGGTAGCTGGTTGGTTCCACGGCATCCAAGACGTGGGCCAAAAGTGCCGTCGTACTCGTCTTACCGTGAGCCCCGGCAATTCCGATGCTGGTGTGGTTGGCCACCTCATTTTCAACTGCCTCTGGGTAAGACATGATCTTCAAGCCGAGCTCGTGGGCCCGCTTAATTTCAGGATGGTCATCGTCAAAGGCGTTCCCCTGGATGATCATCATCCCCGGCTTGATGTTGTCCGGGTCAAAGGGGAGAATCTTAATGCCCGCTTTCAGCAGCGGCCCCTGGGTAAAAGTTTCCTTTTCGATATCGGAACCCAGCACCATGTTCCCCTTGTCATGCAGGATCCGGGCCAGTGATGCCATCCCGGTTCCCTTGATTCCAACAAAATAGTATGTTTGCTTTTCCATCAATCCAGTTTCCTTTCAGCTTTCATGCAGTTATTTAAAAGTCATTGAGGGACCAGTTTGTCTGGTCCCTCAATAAATAATATAGCATTCTAGTATTTTGGCAATAGCTTTCACAAAGAATTAACTATTTTGCCGGGAAGAAGGTGTTAGCCTTAGCAAAATCAACCGCTTCCCCAACTGCTTGCCAGTCATCGGGAATGATCCACAGGCCCTTCTTGTCAGGAGCGTTCTTCAACCGCAGTTCACGGAAGCCGCACAGCATTCCGTCACTTTCAACCCCCATCAGGGCCCCGGGCCAGATAATCTTGCCGTCTGGCATCATGGCACCAGGCCGGGCAACGACAACCTTGATCCCTTCCTTGACGTTTGGTGAGCCGCAGGCGATCTGGACGGTCTGGTCATCACCGATCCGAGTCTGGGTAATCTTCAGGTGGTCGGACTTCGGGTGGTCTTCGAGCTTCTCAACATAGCCGACAACAAATTTCGGTGTCAGGTCGGCTGTCAGCTTTTGATCAAAGCCCGCCGCCGTCAGTTTTTGGTTCAATTTGGTCACCTGGTCCTCACTCAAGAAGACCTGACCGTTCTCATCCTTTAATTCCGGCAGGATGGAGCTGGCTGCTAAAAAGTTGTAGCCCAGCAGCTGACCCTTGTCATTGGTAATTTGGGCAATGTCATCATTAACCTTGGTCGTCTGGTCGCCGCCGTCGTCGGGTGCCGTGATGACAACCAGGATATCACCCATTTCGTTTGGGTTGTAACTTGAAATTAACATCAAATGTTCCTTTCCAATTTGAATTTGAAACCATCCAATTGCGGATGATCCTGTACTGTCATTTTATTTTACTTCAAATTGCGCAAAAAATCTTCCACTTGTTGCTTGGTTTTCCGGTCCTTGCTGACAAAACGACCGATTTCCTTGCCATCCTGGTAGGCAACAAAGCTCGGGATCCCAAAGATATTAAGATCCGCGGCCAGGTCAATATTCTCATCGCGGTCGACCTGGTAGAAGTGGTAATTGCTGAAATCCTGCTCAATGGCGGGCATGGCCGGCTTGATCGCCTGGCAGTCCGGACACCAGCCGGCGGTAAAGAAGAGGACGTAACGGCCGTCCCCTACCTTCTTCAGCAATTCATCCTCGCGCATTACCGGTAACTTTTCCATTTATCTCAACTCCCGTCTCGTTTTTTTCATTATATCATCCCGAATTGTTCTTACAAAAAATAAGCACTAACACCGGCAATTTGTTTTTCGGCGCGCCGATATGGTAAAATAAGTGTGTCGTCTTAAATTACCCAATCTCCAAATAACTCAAGAAAGAAGTAATTTAATTATATGAACGATTCTAACAATACAGCTAACCCCTGGATAGTGCCGCTTACACTTGGTGCTTCCGGGCTTGCCGGTTTTATTGCGGGCAAGCTCTTCGGCAATCGGCCAATATCAGCGCGGCGGATCTTGCGGATGGTCCGCAACGATTTTGCCTGTGAAGGTCAGATTGCCGGAAGCTGGATCGACCACCGTCCGGTACCGTTCCAACGCTTTGCCGTTAAGACGAGTGCCTACCAGGGTGGCTTGACCCGCCGCGAAGATGATGAGCTGGTCAACTATGAGTTTAAGGCCGATGCCTACACTGGTAGTTTGCTGGAGCTCAAACGAATTGAAGATTAATTTGCTAACCAAAGAATGGCTGATGAGGATGCATTTCCTCGTCAGCCATTTTGTTTTTATTCAAAATGCGCAGTCAACTTGTAGATCGGCTGCCCCTTAGCCGCAAACTTCTGCTCGTACTCGGTTTCGACATTGTGCTCGTTTTCCTCGCTATTGTGCAGGTCGAGCCAGACGCCATCAAAGTGCATCCCGTAGTTGTTCATGCTCTGCAGGGAAAACTCAAAGAAGCCCATGTTATCGGTCTTCAATTCGATGGCGCCCTGGTCCTTCAGGATATCCTGGTAGTTGGCCAGGAAGGTCTTGTAGGTCAGCCGCCGCTTGGCATGCCGTTTCTTCGGCCACGGATCGGAGAAGTTCAGGTACATCCGGTCGATTTCGCGGGGTTCGAAGAAGGTGTCGAGGTCTTCCCCGTCCCCACAGATCAGCTGCAGGTTGGGCAGCGGCTCCTCGCTCAAGGCCTTCTTCAAAGCAATTGCGGCAACCGTCCGCTGAATCTCCAGTCCGATGAAGTTGCATTCCGGATGGGCCTTGGCCATGCCAATGATGAACTGCCCCTTTCCCATGCCGACTTCCAGGTGGATTGGCTGCTGCTTTTCAAAACGCTGCTGCCACTTGCCCTTCCATTCAGCCGCATTCGTAACCATCATTTCTGGATGGGCCGCAATCAGCGGATCGGCCCACTTCTTATGTTTAACACGCATAACTTAATTTTCCTCACTTAATTTCTTGATTCGTACCCGGAAATACAGCCGGGTTAACAATAATACTTCAACAATCGCCAGCACAAGGTTGAGGCCAAATTGCCACCAGTTCAGCCCCATCCCCAGGCTCGCCAGGACAATCAGCAGGGCCACGAGGGTCGTCACCTTAACCAAAAGGCTCTGGAAGTCCGCCCGCCGCTCTTTAAAGCTTACCGGATAAAGGTGGGTGAAGACATTCCCATCGAACTGGTCAAACAACGGCATCAGCTGGGTGGCGATCAGGTAGATGAACAACACTGCCAGGGCAGAATTGAGCCAGGCGATCGGCACTAAGAAGACCACCACCATCGCCAGTAGGGTCAGCCGAATGACGATTCCACTGATATCGGTGTTCCGGATCAGGCCGCGAACGTACAGGTAGGACCAGGGGTGGCCGGATACCGTCAGCAGGCGAATCAAGCCATTCGCCCAGGTCCGGCGTTTGACATTCCCCTGGACCTTAGGCACATCGGTGAAGAGGTTGAAGAAACGGTAGACACTGTACATCCGGTCATCCTCCGTCTTCACCGCTGCCCGCCAATCGATAATCAGCTTGGCCGGACTGAATAAGTAGCTGGTAAATGCCAGGACAACAAGGGCCAGAACCACCCCCGCAACTGGTGCCCCAAGCCAGGTGACCAGGGCAACGACCAGCGGAATCCCCCATTGGGCCAGCCGCAGCCACCGCCGATAGCGAACCCACTGCTGGCTGATCATCCCCTGGGCCAGTTGAAGCCAGCTGGCCTTGACCATGACCGCCGTCAGGAAGACCGCCATGATTCCGACGGTTGTCATTTTCTCCGTCATCAGTGCAAACGGCAACGCAACGAAGGCCGCTGCCAATGTCATCAGTTCACCCAAGATAAGACTGTACCGGCCGGCCTGACGCAGGTAATGCTGCATATGACTGACCTGGGGCAAGAGGAAGACCGGATCCGGCCGCTCCACTAAGGTTGCCAGGCGGCCGAGCTGGGCCAGAACGGTGAACCAGATCACCAGCAGCCACCGACTCCACCAGAGGTGCGGCCCGAGCTGGGGAAGCCACTGGGAATACCCATACGCCAGGGCACCGAACAGGAAGAAGAGGGCGATGACAAAGTGGTCATTAAACACCAGCCGCCAATACTTTAGCAGGAGCATGAAGTGACGCTGGCGGCGCTTACTAAACAGATTATTCATGCTGACCATCCCTTGCTAAATGGAGATAAATCTCGTCCAACGACTCGTCTGGCCGGTCGCCCAGCTTGCGCAGCTCATCCAGGGTCCCGCGCGCCCGGACCTTCCCGTCGGCTAGCAGGACAAAGCGGTCACAGTAACGCTGGGCAGTATCCAGGACGTGGGTCGACATCAGGACTGCCGCCCCGGCCTCCTTCTTCTTTTCGATGAGGTCCAGCAGATCATGCACCGCCAGCGGGTCCAAACCATAGAATGGCTCGTCGACGATCAGCAGCTTGGCGTCCGTCATGAAGGCACAGCAGATCATTACCTTCTGCTTCATCCCCTTGGAGAAGTTGGCCGGGAACCAGTCGAGCTTGTTATCAAGGCGGAAGGTCTTAAGCAGCTGGTGAGCCCGCGTCCAGGCCTGGTTATGATCTAGTCCGTACGCGTCCATCGTCAGTTCCAAGTGTTCACGCAGCGTTAATTCGTCATAGAGAATCGGGGTCTCTGGAACATAGGCGATCTGACGTTTATATTTCTCCGGTTCCTCCTGGATATTGAGCCCATTCAGGATAATCGTGCCAGAGAAGGGGCGCAGAATGCCAATCACATGGTTGATTGTCGTTGACTTGCCTGCCCCGTTCAGCCCAATCAGGCCGACTAATTCGCCGGATTGGACATCAAGGCTGACGTCCTTTAACACGGGGAGCTGTGAATAGCCCCCGACAAGGTTTTTAATCTCAAGTGCCATTTAGCGCACTCCCTTCATTTCTAATCTCTTTAGCATTTTATTATAGCATACCAGATTAGGCCTTCCGCAGTGAAGAAAGACACATTTTAAGTTATACTAGAGGGTAATAAACGATCAAAGGAGGGGGTACATCATGACTGATTGTATCTTTTGTAAAATTGTTGCTGGCGAGATCCCGAGTTACACCGTCTACGAAGACGATGTCGTTAAGGCATTTCTCGACATCTCCCAGGGGACACCGGGCCACACCTTAGTGGTTCCAAAGAAACACGTTCCCGACCTCTTTGCCTACGATGAAGACCTGGCTGCTGCCGTCTTCTCCCGGATCCCAAAGATTGCCCGGGCCGTTAAGAACTCTAACCCGGCCATCAAGGGGATGAACGTGATCAACAACAACGGTAAGGTCGCCTACCAATCCGTCTTCCACTCCCACATTCACCTGATCCCGCGTTACAGCAATGACGATGACTTCAAGATGATCTTCAAGGACAACTCCGGCAAGTACAACGATGAGAAGTACCGGAAGATCCAGCAAGCCATCAAGGACCAACTGGAAGATGAGCAATAATGCTGAATGAAATTCAAGGCATGATTGTCGAAATCCAAAAGATCCGGAATCAATTTGGCCAGTTGCAGGAAAACCTCCAGCAGCTGCAGGAAGCGTTGACCGGTGTGAACCGTTTTCTTGATGATGTCAATAAGGATGTCGCTAAGTGGCAGTTCAAAAGCCAGCCCCGTCTGGCCCGGATGCAGAAGATCGCTGATCGGCTAAACGAAAACAAGTAAACAGCAAAATCCCCCAGTGTTGGCCGTAAAACCAACTTTGGGGGATTTTACTAACTTAAGTCTTACTCATTAGTTGCTAGCGCTTGATGACGTGGTTGGGTTGGTATTGCCCAGGTTACCGTTAGTCGTGCTGTTGGAGTTCAAGTAGTCATCGAGGATGTTCTTCTCGTCGTTATCCTTGATGGAGACGTTCCCCTTCTTCAAGACGTTAGCAACAACCTTGTGCAGGAAGGTACTGTTGTTCATGTTCTCCTGAACAATCTGGTTCCGCAAGTCACTGATGTGCTGACTCTTCTTACCCTTAGCCGGGTGTTCGATCATGTAGATGACCTGGTAGCCATCATCGGTCTTGACCGGAGTCTTCGTGTACTCACCAGTCTTCAGCTTGAAGGCCGCTTTCTTGTAGGCAGAGTCAAGCTGGGTGTCAGTGTTATCAAAGGCTGGGACCTTACCGCCCTGGTTTTTGTTGGAGCTGTCAGTCGACTTGGACTTGGCCAGCTTCTTGAAGGTCTTGTAGGCATTGTCGGAGTCATTCAGCTGACTGATGATATCCTCAGCTTCGGACTTACTACCAACCAGGATTTCAGCCGTCTGAACCTTTGGCTGGTACTTAGTCCACTGCTTGTTAATCTGCTTATTAGTAATGTGGGAGTAGTCACGAACGGCCGCTTGCAGCAACAGGTTAGACCGAATTTGCTGCTTCAGCGTCTTTTCCGTCAGACCGTTTTGCTGCAAGATCGCGCTGAACTGTGAGCCATATTGTGACTTGTAGCTGTTGTACTCAGCATTAACCTGCTTGTCGGAAACTTGCTTGCCGTATTCCTTCTGCAGGACCTTATCCAGGATCATCTGCTGGAGGACCTGCTTACCATTGCTGGTAGCCTTCATGCTACTGTAGTATTCACTTTCGGTAATCTTACCACCGCTGGTCGTTGCCACGGCCTTGTTACCACAGGCAGCAAGGGGCATCATCAGGGCAACTCCCGCAACAATTGCTAATAATTTCTTGGATTTCAAAAAAACACATCCCTTAAATGATTTGATTCGAAAATGTCACTCAATCCAATATACCACACTTCCCCAATCGATCCAGTCTCGATAAGGAAATGTTTACCGCTTCTTCATAATTTATTCAAAGAGCCAGGCAACGGTGCTCTGCCGCCTGCCTGGCTCTAATCGATCATTACTTGTTTTCTGTATTCTTTGGCATAATCTCACTGTAGAGGTTCTGCAGTGGATCCGTGATGGTCTTGTTGATCTGTTGCAGCATTTGGTCAACTTGACGCTCTTGGTTCATCAGGTCTTGAACGGCCTTCTTGCTGCTGATTTCTTGGGCAATCGTTTGAATAGCCTTGATCTCATCATCGCTTGGCTTTTGCCCTTGCATCTGCTTCTTTTGGGCGTCAACCTGCATTTGTTGGAATTTCTTGAATGAATCAAATGCTTCGCTATCCGCCTTCAGAGCATCAAAGGCCTTCTTCAGGTTTTGGAATTCTTGCGTTTCAGTCAGCTGCCGGCTCATTTCGTTAGCCGTGTCGTAAATATTTACAACCATAAATGATAATCCCCTTTTTATTGAATCTTTGTAAATTGTATCATGTTTGCCTTAGTAATCAAAATAGCGATTTCACTCCGCTCCACCATTGACTGGCCTTATTACCGAAGTTATTGACCGACTGGTTAAATTGATTGAGCAGGTCGCCATCGTTATCAAACAGCGACTTCCAACCGCCGCCCGACTTGCTGGTGTTGCTCTGGGCGCGTTCCTGGGCATCCTTAACCGTAAACTTGGTTCCTGGCGTATTGTCGAGGATTCCGGTCATTTCATTCTTGAACAGGACGTTGATGTTCCGATCGCTAATGTCGGTCAGGGCGTGATCGGCACTGGTGTTGTCGTACCCTTCCCAGGTAGCAACAACAACATCAGGGGTGTAGCCGATCATCCATTTATCACGGTCACTATCCTCATCACCCTTGATCCCGGAATTCGTCGTCCCGGTCTTACCGGCCAGTGTGTAGCCAGCGGGTTTAGCACTCTCACCAGTCCCGTGGTCGTATACCCCGATCATCATACTGGTCATCTCCCGAGCCGTCTTAGCCGAGATGACGTGTTTGGTCTTGTTCCCCTTATTCTGGGCGATCACCCGTCCGGAGGCATCCTCAATCTTAGTGATATAGTGGGCACTCGGCATCTGCCCCTCATTATCGAAGGTCGCGTATGCACGCGCCATCTGTTGGACGGAGACCCCCTTGGTCATCCCACCGAGGGCCAGTGCCAAGTTTTTATCCCCCTTCTCGACTGGCAGGTCAAACTTCTGGGCCATCGCGTAACCCTGGTTGACCCCAATCTTGTTAAGCAGCCAGACTGCCGGAGCGTTCAAGCTCTCATACAGGGCCTTGTACATCGGCACGGTTCCGCTGTAGGTATCATCGTAGTTCTTCGGCGTGTAGCGATTGGTTCCGTAGGACTGCTTCTTATCCTGCAGGGTAGAATCGTAGAAGTAGCCATGCTCCAGTGCCGGGGTGTAAACCACAATCGGTTTGATCGTCGACCCTGGCTGCCGCCGCATCTGGGTAGCGCGGTTGAAGCCCCGGAAAACGTGCTTCCCTCGGCCACCGACAATCGCCGTGACCCCACCGGTCTTCGGATCCATTGCTACGGAAGCCGATTGCACCTTGGCCCCGTCAGCAGTGTTGACCGGGAAGTTGTCATCGTCATCATAGGTCTGCTGCATCGACCGCTGCTGGTCCTGGTCAAGCGTCGTGTAGACCTTGTAACCATTGTTCATGATATCCTTCTCGGAAATTCCGTACTTGCTCTCGGCCTCCGCGATCACCGCGTCGAAGAAGTATGGATACTTATAAGTATCGTTAGGCGCGTAGCCATTGGTAATTGCCAGCGGCACCTGCTTGTACTGGTTAGCCTGGGCCTGGGGCAGCTTATGGTTTTCTACCATTAATTGAATCACCAGGTTCCGCCGTTGCTTGGTGGCAGCCGGGTGCTCGATCGGGTCATAGATTCCCGGCGAGGTCAGCATCCCGGCCAAAGTAGCGGCCTGGGGTACCGTCAGCTCGCTGGCATCCTCATCGAAGTAGCGTTTGGCGGCGTCCTGAACTCCCCAGACCCCATGGCCGAAGTAGGCGTTGTTGAGGTACATCGTCAGGATTTCATTCTTGCTGTATTGGTTTTCCACCTCAACCGCAATAAAGATCTCCCGTGCCTTCCGCGAGAAGGTCTGCTGTTGAGTCAGAAAAGCATTCTTGACCAGTTGCTGGGTAATGGTACTCCCCCCGCCAGAGATATAATCCCGGTGAAGAAGCTTGTTCTTAACTAAGAGGAAGCCCGCCCGGCTAAGGCCCTTGATTGAAAAACCGTGTTCCTTGTAAAAGTCCCGGTCCTCGGTGGAAAGCACCGCATTCGGCACGTTCTTGGAAATCCGGTCCAGATTGACGTAGGTTCCCTTCTGCGCGTACAGACTGCCAGCGGACTGCTTATTACGGTCATAAATCACTGTTGTCCGCTCCAGCCGGTTCTTCAAGTTCTTAACATCGGCCGTCTTGGCAACAAATGTCAGGTGAATACTCATAATCAGAAAAAGACTAAGGCAGACAACGATGATCCAGCGGGTCAGCTGATAACGATACCAGAATCGTTTTACCCACTTCTTGATCCGCCAGCCAACGTGCTTAAGTGCCGTCCAAACACGAGCGCCGGTCTCCTTTAACCACGCCACTACCTGTTCTTTAAAAGGCCTCTTCTGTGGTTCTCGTTTCATTCTCATTTTCTCCCGTTCATTAATTGACTGTCTGTCATTTTAGCATATAACCAGATCCAGGCCACCAATTTCCGTAGCCTTTTATCAAAGCTTACCTTTTTTGTCACAATAACGTTTGTCGGCAAAACCCGAACATTGTTATGAACCATTCCAAAAAGAATTAATTTATGGGTTAATTTTACAGCCCTATTGTGTTAAAATCTGACTATTGGTTATTAAATTGCCTTTTAATATGTATCAAATGGGAGAGAAGAATTTTCATGAATAACGATATTGAACGGGTACTCTACAGCCAGGAGGAAATCAACCACCGCGCCGATGAGCTGGCCGCTGCGATTACTGAAGAATACCACGACCAGAATCCGCTGGTCATTTCAGTTCTCACTGGTGCCATGATCTTCACCAGCGATATGCTAAAGCGGTTAAACTTCAAGCTCAACGTTGACCTGGTCGACGTCTCCAGCTACGACGGGACCGATTCTACCGGTCAGATCAAGCTCGATCTCGATCTCAAATCCGATGTCAAGGGCCGTTCCGTTATCATTATGGAAGATATCATCGATACCGGCCGAACCCTGAAGTACCTGGTCCAACTGCTGAAGGACCGGGGCGCCAAGAGCGTCGCCGTCTGCGCCCTTCTTGACAAGCCGGGCCGGCGCGAGGTCAGCATCGAGGGAGATTACGTCGGTTTTACTACCCCTAATGAATTTCTCGTGGGCTATGGCCTCGACTATAATAACCTCTACCGCAATCTCCCCTACGTGGGTGTTCTGAAGCGGTCGGTTTACGCCAACTAATTTTAATCTTTGATATAACTACATACCCTCACCTAGCATTTGCGGTGGGGGTCTTTTATTCCGATTCAACTAACTTATTATGGAGGTTTTCCACTTGAAACAATGAGTCTTATTAATCAACCTTGGTACCCCGGATGCACCCACAGCTAAGGCGGTCCGACCATACCTGCACCGTTTCCTAGGTGATCCCCGCGTCATCACCATGCCCCAGACCCTCTGGCTACCTATCCTCAATCTGATGATCCTACCCAAACGGCCGGCAGCATCGGCGGCTAAATATCAGCAGATCTGGTCTAAAAAGCATGGTTCACCGCTCGCCTATTACACTGAAAGGCAAGCCGCCCAGCTGCAGGAGCAATTACCGGATTACACGGTGACCTACGCATACTCCTACAGCAAGCCGTTCATTGCGGAGGCCCTGACACGGATGGAGAAAGCTGGCGTGCAGAAGCTGACGATCATCCCCCTCTACCCCCAGTACTCGACAACCACCATCGGTTCGGTCATGGACGGCATCAACCACTTTTACTACCGGCGGGCACGGGTTCCCGAGCTGCGGATCACCAGCGGCTTTGCCCACCGTAATGACTACCTAGATCTGCTTGCACGTAATATCCAGGCCGAGCTGGACAAAGTCAAGTATGACCTAGTTCTGATGTCCTTTCACGGCATCCCAGTCAGTTATGTCCAAAATGGCGACCCCTACCCGCAACAATGTCAGGCCACCACGGAGGGCATTAAAAAGCGTCTGCAAACCGACGTCCCCGTGCTGCAGACATACCAATCGAAATTTGGCCCAGCTGAATGGCTAAAGCCAGCCACCGCCGATACGGTAAAGGAGCTACCAAAAGAAGGATCAAACAGGTCCTAGTTGTTTCACCAGCATTTGTAGCGGACTGTCTTGAAGCCCTGCACGAGCTTGATATAGAGAACCATGCTTACTTCATGGATAACGGTGGGCAATCCTTCAAGGTTGTCCGTTGTTTCAACGATGATTTGGCATTCACTGAAGTCCTTAAGAATATCGTTCTTGATAAATAATATCCAATCGAGTAGGAGGTAATTGATTATTTCAATTACCGACCTCTCACACCACCGTACGTACGGATCCGTATACGGCGGT
>NZ_CANCWK010000018.1:0-29035 GCF_947381495.1 Limosilactobacillus galli
ACCAGGGCGTAAGCCCTGCATAGCCTAAACGTTTCCCAGATCCTATATGAGCTATCGTAGCCGTATAGATCTGGAAGCTTGGTCATTTATGGCCGAGTTCGTTCACGCTGGCCAATGATATAATCAATTGAGAATAAATTAGATGGGGTGAAATAATGGCAAGAATAACGGTATACCTCTCAGGAAGCATTGCCGCCTATAAGGGGATCGAAGTGGTCCGGGGACTGCAGAAGGCTGGCCATGAGGTGCGGGTCGTCATGACGACAGCCGCCACCAAGCTCGTTGGCCCAGCGACCCTGAATGCACTGACTAAGTATCCGGTATTGACGGATCTCTGGAACGATCAAAGTCAGCCGATTCCCCACATTGAACTGGCCGATTGGACGGAGCTGACACTGGTGGTACCGGCCTCAGCAGACCTGCTGGCCAAGATGGCGAATGGCATTGCTGATGATGCTGCCTCGACGACCCTGCTGGCGACCGCGGCGCCAAAGATGGTAGCGCCGGCGATGAATCGCCAGATGTGGGCGGCTCCCGCAACTCAACGGAACCTGGCCCAACTTGCCGAAGACGGCGTGACCATCATCGAACCGGTCACTGGCCGTCTGGCAGAGGGCTACTCCGGTCATGGCCGTTTGCCAGAGCCAGACGAAATTGTCACCCGGGTGCAGGAATTCTTAAGCCAACGGGGACAGCTTGCTGGCAAGCGGGTGGTGGTAACGGCCGGGGGGACCCGGGAACCACTGGATCCCGTTCGCTACATCGGTAACCGGTCTTCCGGTAAAATGGGCATTGCCATCGCCCGTGCCGCTGCCCAGGCCGGAGCGCAGGTGACGCTGATTACCGGTCAGGTCAGTGTTTCGCTGCCGCAAGATGCCAACATTCACCCGGTCTCCGCGTTGACGACCGAGGAGATGCTGGCCGCGGTGCAGGAGGCCTTCGTGTCCGCCGATGCCTTGATAATGGCGGCAGCTGTGGCCGATTATCGGCCGGTGAAGGTTGCCGAACAAAAGGTGAAGAAGGGACATGATCACGAGCTGCGGACCCTTGAGCTGACGGAGACGGTCGATATCTTACGGACCATTGCCTCTGCCAAACGGACTGACCAGCTGGTGGTGGGCTTTGCGGCTGAAACGGAGAAACTCCTGGATCACGCGCAGGAGAAGCTCGCTAGCAAGCATGCCGATATGATCGTCGCCAATAGCGTGGCGGGGGTTACGGGGGCCTTTGGCCGTGACGATGACCAGGTTACCATCCTGCAGAAGGGAAAGGATCCCGAAAAGTGGCCGCGGCTTTCCAAGACAGCGGTGGCCCAGCGACTGGTGGCCCGCCTGGCAGAGCAATTGAAGTGAGGTGATAGGATGCCACAATTGGCACAGGTGGTTGTTGATGTGCCGACAATGCAGACAAACCAGCCCTACACCTACCTGGTGCCGGCGCCGCTGGAAAAGCAGCTCCAGGTTGGGATGCGGGTAGCCGTGCCCTTTGGCAATGGTCACCGTGAAGTTCAGGGCTTTGTGGTTGGTTTTACAGAACACTCCTCTTATGAAGGCGAGTTGAAGCCGATTGCGGCGGTGATGGACTTTCAGCCGGTGGTGAACACCGAGTTGCTGGAACTGAGCAAGTGGCTGGCTGACACGACCTATTCATTTTGGATCTCCTGCCTCTATACCATGTTGCCGAACATGCTCAAGTCGAAGAGCCAGCGCTTCGTCCGGGTAATCGATGAGATCGATGAGCAGACCTGCTTCGACCTCTTCCACGGTAAGGACGAGTGTGACCTGGCGGAATTGCAGTCCGACCCGGAGAAGGTTAAGGAACTGCTGAAGTTGCAGCGGGAGAAGAAGGTCGCAATCGAGTATCGGGTGACCGACCGGGCGCGGGCCAAGACGGTGACGGGGATCACCCCCATCCTGGATTTCGAACAGCTGGAAGATGCCCGGACGTCGCTGCATCCTAATGCCCACGCCCAGAATCGGCTGATCTCATACCTGCAGAGCATCATCGGGCAGACCGTCAAGCAGACGGATGCCGAGCAGAAAAGCCAGCTGCGGGTTGGTACGTTTAACCAGGGGGCCAAGAAGGGCTGGCTGAAGAAGGTTCCCGTTGAGGTGTATCGAAATCCGTACACCCAGCCCGTCGACGATGACCACCTTGAGCAACCGCTGGCCCTGAACCCCGACCAGCAAAAAGTTGTCCAGACGATTGATCAAACTATTGATCACCAGCAGAGTCAGACCTTCCTGCTCCAGGGGGTGACGGGCAGCGGGAAGACTGAGGTTTACCTGCAGGCAATTGCCCGTGCACTGGAAAAGGGGCAGACCGCCTTGATGCTGGTTCCCGAGATTTCTCTGACCCCGCAGATCGTCAACCGGGTGCGCCGCCGCTTTGGCTCCCAGGTAGCGGTTCTGCACAGCGGCCTCTCCAACGGGGAACGCTATGATGAGTGGCGCCGGATTAGCCGCGGGGATGCCCGGGTGGTGGTCGGCGCTCGTTCGGCGGTGTTTGCCCCCCTAGACAATCTCGGGGTCATCATCCTTGACGAGGAACACGAGACCAGCTACAAGCAGGATGATATGCCGCGCTACCATGCCCGTGAGGTTGCCAAGTGGCGAAGCAGGTTTCACCACTGCCCGCTGGTGCTGGGTTCGGCCACTCCGAGCCTGGAAAGCCGGGCCCGGGCACTAAAGGGCGTTTACCAGCTCCTGCGGCTGCCGCACCGGGTCAACCAGCAGTCCCTGCCGCCGATTGAGGTGGTCGACATGCGGCCCGAGGTCAAACGGCGCGGGGAAAGCAACTTCTCGACCAAGCTCCTGCGGGAACTGGACCTGCGCCTGCAGCGGCACGAACAGAGTATCCTGATGCTGAACCGGCGGGGCTTTTCCTCGTTCATGATGTGCCGGGACTGCGGTGAGGTGCTGAAGTGCCCCAACTGTGATATTTCGCTGACCCTGCACCTGGATACGCGGACGATGAAGTGCCATTACTGCGGGCACGAGGAGCCCATCCCCCAGGTCTGCCCGCACTGTCACAGCCGCCACATCCGTTATTACGGGACGGGGACGGAGAAAGTCGAGCAGGAACTCCGCCGGCTCCTTCCCCAGGCTCGGATCATCCGGATGGACGTCGACACCACCCGGCGCAAGGGGATGCACGAGAAGCTCCTTCGCCAGTTTGGCCACCAGCAGGCTGATATTCTGCTCGGTACGCAGATGATTGCCAAGGGGTTGGACTTCCCCAACGTCACCCTGGTCGGAGTCCTCAACGCTGATACTGGTCTAGGCCTGCCGGATTTTCGGGCCAGCGAGCACACCTTCGACCTGCTCAGTCAGGTGAGTGGTCGGGCCGGCCGCGCCAACAAGCAGGGGCAGGTGATCATCCAGACTTTCAATCCTGACCACTACGCCATTAAGGATGCTCAGGCTCACGATTATGAGCGCTTTTTCCGCCATGAGATGGCCCTCCGCCACCAGGCCGGCTACCCGCCGTACTACTACACGGTTCGCCTGATGGCCAGCCACCCGGAAGAGGCCCGGGCTGCGCAGGCGATGACCACGATTCACCAGCAGCTGATTCATGGGCTGGCCCCATCGACCATCATCTTGGGACCGACTCCGCGGGCAATTGCACGGATGAAGCGGCGCTACTACTACCAGATTGTTATTAAGTATAAGCACGATCCGCGCCTGCACGACCTGCTTCAGGAGATCCTGCAGGAGACGCAGCAGAAAGAATTCAAGGATGTTCAGGTCAGCATTGACCCGGACCCGCAATATTTCATGTAGATGAAAGGAAGAACGATATGTCAACTTCAATTGTTTTTATGGGAACTCCCCAGTTTGCCGTTCCAATTTTGCAGAGCCTGATCGACCGGCCAGAGTACGATGTCAAGGCCGTGCTGACCCAGCCGGACCACCGGATTGGACGGAAACACGTCCTGACGGCTTCCCCGGTCAAGCAGCTGGCCCAGAAGTACGGGATTGAGGTCTTGCAACCGGCTAAGCTGAGCAAGAGTCCCGAGATGGACCGGATCATTGCGATCAACCCGGACCTGATGATCACTGCGGCCTATGGCCAGTTCCTGCCAACCAAGCTGCTGAATGCAGCCAAGATTGCGGCCATCAATGTGCACGGCTCCCTGTTGCCGAAGTACCGCGGCGGGGCCCCAATCCAGTATGCCGTCATCAATGGCGACAAGGAGACCGGGATCTCGATCATGTACATGGTTAAGAAGATGGATGCCGGGGATGTGATCGCCCAGGAAGCCATTCCGATCGAAAAGGATGACGACGCCGGAACGATGTTTGACAAGCTCAGCATCCTCGGCCGCGACCTCCTTCTGAAGACCCTTCCCGACCTGATCAGCGGCAATGTCCACCCTGTTCCCCAGGATCCGGATAAGGTGGTCTTCTCGCCAAACATCTCCAGTGAGCAGGAACGGATCGACTACCGGATGACTGCCGACCAGATTGACAACAAGGTGCGGGGCCTTCGTCCAGCCCCACTGGGCAACATGATCATCGACGGCCTCCGGACCAAGATCTACGACGTGACCCCGCTGGATGAGAAAACGGACCTGCCAGCCGGCCAGGTTGTCCGGGCCACTAAGCACCAACTGGTACTGGCATCCGGGCAGGGAACCACCTACCAGGTCAACAAACTTAAGCCAGCCGGCAAGCAGGCCATGGACATCACGGCCTACCTGAATGGTCACCAGCAGCTCAAGAAAGGAGTTCAAGCAGTAACCGATGACTAATCAAAGACCAACGACAGCCCGGGCGGTTGCCTTGACGGCCCTGGAACGAATCCGGCAGGGTGCCTATTCCAACATCGAACTTGACCACCTCCTTCAACGGGCCGGCCTGAAGGACAGTGACCGGCGCCTGGCCACCAATATCGTCTATGGGGTCCTCCAGCATCGGCTGACGCTCGAATACTGGCTGCGCCCCTTTGTACACCGCAAGCTGGACTCCTGGGTTGAAACCCTGCTGTGGATGTCGATCTATCAATACCGCTACCTTGACCGGGTTCCCGACTGGGCGGTGACCAACGAGAGTATTGAGCTGGCCAAGCAGTGGGGAAACCCCGGCACCCGCAAGTTTGTCACCGGGGTCCTGCATGCCATCCTGCGAAAGGGCCTGGCTGACCTGGATGAGATTGCCGACCCTGTTTCACGCCTGGCAGTTCAGCAGAGTGTTCCAAAGTGGCTGGTGAAAGCATTTATTGACCAGGATGGGCTACCGACTGCCCGGAAGATCCTGGCGGCGATTAACCAGCCGGCCCATGTGGTTGTGCGGGTCAACCCGGCCGTTACTACACTGGCCGAGGTGGAGAATAGCCTTGATCAACAGGGAATTGAGTATCGGCCAAGCGCCATTGCCCCGGATGCCCTGGTGATCACGAAGGGCGAGGTCCTCTCCAGTGGCCTCTTTGAACAGGGGGCCATCACGATTCAAGACGAAAGCGCCATGCTGGCGGTTGATAGCATGCAGGTCCAGCCCGGCGACCGGGTCCTGGATGCCTGCGCTGCTCCCGGGGGTAAGACCGTCCAGATCGCCGCTCAGCTCTGGAATGGGCAGGTCGATGCCCTCGACATTCACCAGCACAAGACTCGCTTGATTCAGAAGAATGCCCGGCGACTCCACGTTGCTGACCGGGTGGTAACCCATACCCTGGATGCCCGGCACGTGGACGAGGAGTTTGCCGACAAGAGTTTTGACAAAATCTTGGTCGATGCCCCGTGCAGCGGAATCGGCCTCCTGCGTCGCAAGCCGGAGATTCGCTACAGCAAGCGCCCAGAGGATAGTGAACAGCTTCACAAAATTCAGCTGGCAATTTTGGATGCGGTCGCACCAAAAGTCAAAAAAGGCGGTATAATTACGTACAGTACGTGTACGATCTTGCACCAGGAGAACGATGGAACTGTCGAGGCATTCTTATCCAGCCATCCGGAATTCAAACTGGTCAAGACACCGACGACACGTCATGTAAAGGATGATCGAACTACCGCGACGCTGACGATCTTGCCATCCGACTTTTCATCCGATGGTTTCTTCATCAGCAGCATGCAGCGGGTTATGTAGAAGGGAATTCAAACAATGAAAGTTGCCTATCAAACGGATATCGGCCACCAGCGATCACAAAACCAGGACCGGGTTGCCCAATATATTGATAAGAACGGTAATCACCTTGTAATGATTGCCGATGGTATTGGCGGTAACCAGAGCGGGGATGTGGCCGCTGAGATGACCATCAAACGGCTCGGTCATCATTTCAAAATGGACGGTCCGGCTGAGCCGCTGGAAGCGATCCGGTGGTTTGCACGGGAAGTCCAAATAATCAATGATCAAATTCTCAAAAAATCAAAAGAAAAAATTACGTACCAGGGGATGGGGACGACGTTAGTGGCTGCCATCATCTTCAAGAAGACGTTAGTGGTCGCCAACATTGGTGATAGCCGGGGCTACTTGCTGCATCGGAGCACGCTGACCCAGGTCACCATTGACCATTCTCTGGTAAATGAATTAGTGATCAGTGGTGATATTACGGAAGAAGAAGCCTTAGAGCTTCCCCAGAGCAATATTATTACCCGGGCAATTGGTATCTCAAAGGAAGCCCAGATTGAGGTTAATCGTTTTGACTTCAATCCTGGCGACCAGCTTTTAATGTGTTCGGATGGTCTTTTCAAGACGGTTGCCAAGCGGGACATGGTTGAGGTCCTTCGCCAGCCGATTTCGATGAAGGCTAAGTGTTCCCAATTAGTGGACATGGCCAATTCAGCGGGCGGTCCAGATAATATCACGGTCTTAATTGGAATAAATGATGACCAGGAGGGTTGATTATGAATCCTGGAGACATGATTGGTCATCGGTATAAGATTATTCGTTCCCTTGGCGAAGGGGGCATGGCAAATGTTTACCTGGCATACGATACCGTCTTGGAGCGGCAGGTATCGGTGAAGGTCTTACGGCTTGACCTGCGAGATGACCCGAACACCAAACGTCGTTTCCGGCGTGAGGCGATGTCAGCAACCAAGCTGAACGATCCGCACATTGTCGGCATCTTTGATACTGGTGAGGAAAACGGCCTTCAGTACATGGTGATGCAGTACGTCCAGGGGACCGACCTTAAGGCGTATATCAAGGAGCATTATCCGATTGCCCTGCCCCAGGTGATCGATATCATGGAGCAGGTGCTATCAGCAGTTGAGGCTGCCCATGCCCATGGGATCATTCATCGTGATCTTAAGCCGCAGAATATCTTAATCGATGAGAACAAAAACATAAAAATTACGGATTTTGGGATTGCCGTTGCGGTCTCTCAGAATTCATTGACACAAACCAATACCCTGATGGGCTCTGTTCATTACCTTTCGCCTGAACAGGCCCGGGGCAGTATCGCGACGAAGAAATCAGACATTTATTCACTAGGTATTATCCTGTATGAGCTGTTAACAGGAAAGGTGCCGTTTGAGGGCGAGAATGCTGTTTCAATTGCCATCAAACATTTTCGCGAGGAAATCCCGTCGGTTCGTTCAGTTAACCCCCACATTCCCCAGCCGCTGGAGAACGTGGTGATTCGGGCAACCGCTAAGGATCCGATTGACCGCTACGAAAACGTGAAACAGATGGCCGACGATTTAAAGACGTCTCTGGATCCAGCCAGGGCGAAAGAACCGCGGCTAGTAATCAAACATGATGATAACGGTGAGACCAAGGTCCTGCCGTTGAATAAGCTGCCTCATTATCGCAAGGCGGCCGCTGAGGGTCAATCGACAACACCGGCTAAGAAACCGGCCAAGAAGCAGCCGAGCGCCTGGCAACGCTACCGGCACCAGGTGATACTGGTAATCATCCTCGTGGTAGCGGCCGTCGTCGCTGGCTGCAGCTGGTGGTTCCTCTTGCGCCAGGTAATCATCCCGGATGTTGAGGGACAGACGCCGCTGCAGGCCGAGCGGCAGCTGAAGAAGCAGTCATTGCGGGTCGGCAACATCACCCGGGTTCATGACCGCAGCGTCGCCAAGAACCACATCATCAAGATGCAACCGGGGCCGAGCAGCAAGACCCGGGTTAACAGCAGGATCGACCTGAAAGTCAGCACTGGGGTGGCCCAATTAAAGATGGGGCATTACGTTGGCCGGGACTACGACGAAACAGCCAAGATGCTTCGGCAGAAGGGCTTCCGGGTACACCGCCGGATGGTGTATTCCGACACAGTTGATGCGGGAACGATCATGAAACAAAACTACCGTCAGGGGACGATTGTCAAACCCCGCAACAGCATCATTGACTTTGAAGTGAGTGCCGGCAAGCAGAACATCAAAATCCCGGACTTCACCAACCAGGACGTCAGCGTTGTCCAGCAGTTTGCCAACAAGCACAACCTGCAGCTGACCACCCAGCAGAAGAAGTCCAAGACGGTTGCTACCAACCACGTGATCAGTCAGACCCCTAAGGCGGGGATGAGCCTGAATCACGGTGACACCCTGACGGTCACAATTGCCAACTCCGGCAACCAGACCAAGACCACCAACATTCAGATCAATATCCCGTTTGACAGCAACGGCGGTCAGCGGGAGAACCGGGTCCAGGTCTACATTCGAGATGCTAACCACAATATGACGATGGAGTACCAGGACATCACGATTAACCAGGAAACTACCATCAACGTGCCGTTTACCCTTAAAAACGGGCAGATGGGGGCTTACCGGGTTGTCCGCAACGGCCGGACAATCATGAGTGCAACGAACATTACAGGATAAGAGAGCGAGGCGTAACTTGAAGACAGGAACGATTCAACAATCATTGAGCGGTTTTTACGACGTCATTAGCGATGGTGAGCTTTTTCGGACCCGGGGACGGGGAAATTTCCGGAAACGCAAGATCAAGCCGATCGTCGGCGACCACGTCGAATTTGAGGACGGCTACCTATTGAAGGTCTTGCCACGGGAAAATTCGCTGGTGCGGCCCCCGGTAGCCAATGTCGATGCGGCGGTCGTCGTGACGGCGGCGACCCAACCGGTCTTTTCGCCGAATCTCTTGGATCGGCAGCTGATCGCCCTTGAACGGCAGGGGATTACTCCGGTGATCTACTTCTCCAAGACTGACCTGCTGGACCATGACGGGTACGAGCAGATTGAACAAATCGCGGCTGGGTACCGGGAAGTCGGCTACCACGTCTTCTGCGCCCCGCAGCCGTTTGAACAGGACCAGCTGACTCAGCTGCAGGGACTGCTGGACGGCAAGATTGTGACCATGATG
Organism: Limosilactobacillus galli; assembly: GCF_947381495.1. Lineage (NCBI taxonomy): Bacteria > Bacillati > Bacillota > Bacilli > Lactobacillales > Lactobacillaceae > Limosilactobacillus > Limosilactobacillus galli. The sequence continues at coordinate 9,261 of NZ_CANCWK010000018.1, forward strand.
GGCCAGACGGGGGCCGGCAAGTCGACCCTGCTTAACCACCTGGCCCCCGATCTGGACCTGGCGACGGGCGAGATCTCCCAGGCCCTGAAGCGAGGCCGGCACACCACCCGGAAGGTCAGTCTTCTGAACGTTGCCGGGGCCCTGATCGCTGATACGCCAGGATTCTCGTCCTACGAGACCTTTGATATGACGGTTGAAGAATTGCCGGGTCTCTTTCCGGAGATGCGGCGGCTGGCCCCGCAATGCAAGTTTCGCGGCTGCCTACACATCAAAGAACCGCATTGTGCAGTGAAAGACGCCGTCGAGAATGGTATAATCATGAAGAGCCGGTATGACGATTACCTGCAGTTTCATGAGCTGATCGCCAACCAGAAACCAAACTACAAGAAATAAGGGAGTTTTTAGAATGATTAAAGTAGCACCATCAATTTTGAGTGCCGATTACGTAAACCTGCAAAGAGACATCGAAAAGGTTGATAAGGCCGGTGCGGAATACTTGCACATCGATGTTATGGACGGTACCTTCGTACCAAGCATCTCTTACGGGCCAGGCTTTGTGAAGGCCATTCGTCCAATCACCAAGATGGTCTTGGATGTTCACCTGATGGTTGAAAACCCAGAACACATCCTGCCAATGTTCATCGATGCCGGTGCCGACATCATCGGGGTTCAAGTTGAAGCTACCCAACACATCCACCGGGCTCTGCAAATCATCAAGAACGGCGGTAAGAAGGCCGAAGTTGTCATCAACCCTGGTACGCCAGTAGCCATGATCGAACCAGTTCTGCACATGGTTGACCAAGTATTGGTTATGACGGTTAACCCTGGTTTCGGTGGCCAGAAGTTCCTGCCAGAGACGGTGGACAAGATTGCCCAATTGAACGCCATCAAGCAGGAAAAGGGCTACGACTTCGACATCGAAGTCGACGGTGGGGTTAACAACAAGACGGTTGTTGACTGCTACAAGGCTGGTGCCACGGTTGCCGTTGCTGGTTCCTACGTCTTCAACGCTGATGACCCAGCAGAACGGGTTGAAGCAATGCACGAAGCAACCAAGTAATTTAAGTATTGACCAGCATGGTGCTGGCCACGATCAATGGGGTTCGGTATTCAGTGCTGAACCCCATTTGTCTATCTTCGTTTGAAAAGGAGAATTTGCGATGCGTGTAAATGTAATGGTCGGGGGACCCCAGGAACAGATCCCCGTTGAGATGGTCCGGCAACACCAGGACGAGACCTGGATCGGGGTTGACCACGGGGCCACCCTCCTGCTTGACTGGGGGATCAAACCGGTGGCCGCAATCGGGGACTTTGATTCCACAGCGCCGGCCGAGTTTGCCCGACTGAAAGAGCGGTTGGCAGACATTGAGACCTATCCACCGGCCAAGGACTTCACCGACACCCAGCTCGGGATCATGACGGCCATCAAGAAGTTTCAACCTGACCAGATCATCATTTGGGGAGCCACGGGGGCCCGGCTGGACCAAGAGCTGGCCAACCTTTACCTGCCCATGCAGGAGCGTTTCCGGCCTTACCTGTCCCGGATCCAACTGGTGGACCGCTACAACATTGTTCGCTACTTCTTGCCGGGAACCTACTCGATCTATCGGCGGCCGGACTTTGATTACCTGGCCTTTGTCAGCCTGACTCCGGTGCGGGGGCTGACCCTGCCGGACGAGAAGTACCCGCTGGTCAACTGGTCAAGCACGATTCCCTTCTCCTGGTCGAGCAATCGCTTCACCAGTTCGGTCAATCACTTCTCCTTTGATGCGGGCGTCGTGGCGGTGATCTGGTCGCGGGATTAGGCCGCCATGGCGAGGGTATCTGAATGCCTGGGGAGTGTCAAGGAAAAATACTTGAAAGAAAAACCTTGCACTGACCGGGCGGCTATGGTAAATTAATTAGGTGAGTTACATCGCATCTATTGCGTAAACGAAATAAAGATGAGAAGAGGAGGGTACCACCAATGGCTAAAGATTTTATCAACGGTAAACGGACACGTTTTGGTAACAAGCGTTCCCACGCCCTTAACTCAAGTCGTCGCAGCTGGAAGCCAAACTTGCAAAAGGTAACCATTCTGGTTAACGGCAAGCCAAAGAAGGTTTACGTTTCAGCACGTACACTGAAGTCCGGTAAAGTGACTCGGGTTTAATTAAACAAAAATGATGTCGTCCATCTTGGACGGCTTATTTTTTATTCAATTAATAAACCCCATTAACTAACCGAAAATGGGAGTTACTTTTCTCACTTGACGTGCTATGGTAAGATGGTGTTAGCTTTTATTTAGAGAGTTTAAGAGTAGCGCTAAGCAGTGCTGACGATTTCAAAAGGAGGCCATAATAATGGCAGTAAAGATTAAAACCAAGGCAGGCACGATTGACATCGACAACGATGTAATCTCATCGGTTGTTGGCGGTGCCGCCACTGATAACTATGGTGTTGTTGGAATGGCAAGTCGGAAGCCGTTACGCGATGGCGTTAACCAGATCTTGCGACGGGAAAACTTCAGCAAGGGGGTTGTCATCCGGCAACAGGATAATGGCATTACCGTTGAAGTCAACATTATCGTGAGCTACGGGACGAAGATCTCTGAGGTTTCGAAGAGCGTCCAGTCCAAGGTAAAGTACAATCTAGAATCAATGCTCGGCATCACGGCAGACGCCGTTAACGTCTGTGTCCAGGGTGTTCGTTCAATGGAAGACTAGTTGGATACGGGAGGAAAGTTAATTGGCTGTCACAGAAATTACGAATCTTGAATTTGGCAAGATGGTCCAAGCGGCCGCCGACAAACTCAATAAGAATGCCGAATTCATTAACTCTTTGAATGTTTTTCCGGTTCCCGATGGTGATACCGGGACGAACATGGCCTCATCCATGGCCAGCGGTGCAAAGTACGAGCGGGCTGAGAACAGTACCGCGGTTGGTAACCTCAGTGCCGCATTGGCCAAGGGCTTGCTGATGGGTGCCCGGGGGAACTCCGGGGTGATCCTGTCACAGATTTTCCGTGGTTTTGCCAAGGCTACCGATGGCCTCGACAAGCTGAGCGCCCAGGACTTTGTGGACGCCTACGCCAATGGTGCCAAGACGGCCTACAAGGCAGTGATGAAGCCGACGGAGGGGACCATTCTGACTGTGGTCCGCGAGTCTGCCCAGGAAGGTCTCAACAAGATTAAGGAGACCGACGATCTGACGGCGATCATGCACGCCATCTACGAAGCTAGTGAGAAGGCCCTCAAGACAACGCCGGACCTGCTGCCGGTCTTAAAGGAAGTCGGCGTGGTGGACTCCGGTGGTCAGGGGCTGGTCTTTGTTCTTCAGGCCTTTGATGAAGCCCTGAGCGGCCGGGTTGACAAGAGTGTCGACTACAAGCCGGACAATGCCGAGGTCGATGAGATGGTCAACGCCATGGACCACCAGAGTGTCCAGGGGAAGTTAGACCCGAAGGACATCAAGTACACCTACTGCACTCAGATGCTGGTTCGAATCGGCAAGGGGAAGCAGGTTACCAAGAAGTTTGACTATGATACCTTCTACAACTACCTGGCCAAGATGGGGGACAGCCTCCTCGTCTTAAACGATGATCAGGTGGTGCGGGTGCACGTCCACACCGAACACCCCGGTGAGGTTTTGAGCTGGGGACAACAGTTCGGTGACCTCCAGACCATTGAAATTCATAACATGGTCTGGCAGCAAGAAGAGATCATGGAGCACGACGATGAGGAAGCTGAGAGCCCAATCGAGAAGGCCAAGCAGCAAGCAGCGCCAGCACCGGAAACGGCCGTGATTGCCGTGGCCTCTGGTGACGGGATCGCCAAGCTCCTGAAGAGTCTCGGGGTTACCCACATTATCAGCGGTGGTCAGACTATGAACCCAAGTACTCAGGACATCACGGAAGCCATCAACCAGAGTGGCGCCAAGCAGGCCCTGGTGCTGCCGGATAACGGCAACATCTTCATGACGGCTGACCAGGCCGCTGAGGTAGCGGCCATCCCGACGAAGGTTGTCCACACCAAGACAATTGCCCAGGCAATGAGCGCCATGCTGGAATACAACGCGGAAGCTTCCCTGGAAGAAAACCAGGCCAACATGGAGGAAAACATGACCACGGTGGCCAGCGGTGAAGTGACCCACGCCATTCGGGACACGAAGATCGACGGCATGGAGATCCAGAAAGACGACTTCCTCGGGATCGTCGACGGCAAGATCGTCGAAGCCACGCCAGACCTGAAGGAGACCGCCATCAAGATGGTCAAGCAGATGCTGGACGAGGACAGTGAAGTGGTCACGATCCTGGTTGGGGCTGATGGCGATTCTGAGACGGCGGAGGCCATCAAGGAAGCTATCCTGGACGTCGACGATGAGCTGGACGTTCAGATTTACGACGGTGGCCAACCGGTTTACCCATACTTGATCTCAGTTGAATAAACCACGCTAAAACATGATTAACTTACGGGGCCGTGACGAAGACCGCTTTGTCATGGCCCCTTTGCTAAACCCAGGAAGGGAGGTTATGGAATGCAGAGCTTACAGGATCCGGTGACGAAGCTGAAGGGCGTCGGTGCCAAACGGGCCCAGGAGCTGGCAACGCTGGGGATTGACACGGTCGGCGACCTTTTGACTTACTATCCCACCCGCTACAACGATCTGACCCCGGCCGACATTCAGACAGCTAAGGATAAGCAGAAGGTGGCCCTGGTTGGCCGGGTGGTGTCCGAACCTCTTCTGACCCGCTTTGGCTACCGCCGCAACCGACTCAGCTTCCGCTTGCAGGTCGGCAACAATGTGGTGATGGTGACCTTCTTTAACCAGCCCTACCTGGAGAAGAAGCTGGCCATCAATAAGACGGTGACGGTGATGGGCAAGTGGGATGCCCGCCGCCAGCAGGTGACGGCCAACCGTCTCCTTGATTCGGCCCCCCAGGAGAACAACGATTTCGGGGCCGTCTATTCCGTGAACAAGCACGTCAAGCAGGCGATGCTGCGGGGACTGATCCACCAGGCCTTCACGGAGTACCAAAAGGTGATTCCAACCCTCCTGCCAGCGAGTCTGCGGCAGCGTTACCGGCTCCTGGACCGGCGGCAGATGATCAAGGAACTCCACTTCCCGACCGATGCTGCCCAGGCCAAGGCTGCCCGGCGAACCGCGACCTACGAGGAGTTCTTCCTCTTCCAGCTGCGGCTCCAGGCGATCCGTCAGGCCCAGCGGCAGCAGGATGGCCTGCGCATCCTCTATCATAATGACGAGCTCAAGGAGTTCATCTCCCGGATCGGCTTTGAGCTGACCGATGCCCAGAAACGGGTGGTCAACGAGATCTGTGCCGACCTGCGCCGGCCCTACCAGATGAACCGCCTGCTCCAGGGGGATGTCGGTTCCGGGAAGACGATTGTGGCGGCCATTGCGATCTATGCCACCATCACGGCCGGCTACCAGGCAGCCCTGATGGCGCCCACCGAAATTTTGGCGGCCCAGCATGCTGAAAAGCTGGCCAAGACCTTTGCCGGGACTCATGTTCATATCGGCCTCCTGACGGGTTCATTGACGGCCAAACAACACCGCCAGCTGCGGGAGGCCATCAAGCGCGGGGACATCAATCTGATCATCGGGACCCACGCCCTGATCCAGGACGATGTTGAATACGCCAACCTGGGTCTCGCAATCACCGATGAACAGCACCGTTTTGGGGTCAACCAGCGGCAACGGCTGCGGGAGAAGGGAGATAATCCCGACATTCTCGCCATGACGGCGACCCCGATTCCCCGGACCCTGGCGATTACGGCCTATGGTGAAATGGACGTCTCGATCATCGATGAGATGCCCGCGGGCCGGAAGCCGATCAAGACCAAGTGGTTCAAGGTCGACCAGCAAAACGAGGCCTTGCACTTCCTGCGCGACCAGTTAGCCGCCGGGGCCCAGGCCTACGTCGTCAGCCCCCTGATTGAGGAATCAGAGTCCCTGGACGTGCAAAACGCCACGGACCTTTACCAGCAACTGGCCAGTTACTTCGAACCCGACTATCAGGTGGGCCTCCTCCATGGCCGGATGACTGGTGATGAGAAGGACCAGGTGATGCACGCCTTCCAGAAGGGAGCAACCCAGGTCCTAGTTTCGACCACGGTCATCGAGGTCGGGGTCGATAACCCGAACGCGACCGTGATGATCATCTACAATGCTGACCGCTTCGGGCTCGCCCAGCTTCACCAGTTGCGGGGCCGGGTCGGCCGTGGTGACCGGCAGAGCTACTGCCTCCTGCTGGCGGACCCGAAGACCGATGAGGGCAAGGCCCGGATGAAGACGATGGTTGAGACCAATGACGGTTTCAAGGTGGCACAGCGGGACCTGGAGCTGCGGGGCTCGGGGGATGTCCTCGGTCGCAAGCAGTCCGGCCTGCCCGACTTCAAGATCGGCGACCCCGTGGGTGACCTGAAGATCCTCCAGATTGCTCGCAATGACGCGGAACAACTATTAAAGACGCCTCATTGGGACATCATTGATGATAACCAGCCGCTGGTCCTGTATTTGCAGCGGCACCAACTAGAAACACATTTCGATTAAGGAGCGATTCTAATATGAAAATTGCAGTTGATGCGATGGGTGGCGACAACGCCCCTAAGGTAGTGATTGAGGGGGTTGAACAGGCTCGGGACCTGTATCCCGATCTGGAATTTGACCTCTACGGCAACCCCGATGCGATCAAACCACTGATTAAGAACGACCAGCGGCTGCACATCATCCCGACCACGGATGACATCACGATGGGGGAGGAACCGGTCCGGGCAATCCGGCACAAGAAGGACTCCTCAATTGTGAAGGCTGCCACCGCCGTTAAGAACGGGGAAGCGGATGCCTTCTTCTCCGCTGGGAACACCGGAGCAGTGCTGGCCGCTGGAATCTTCATCGTGGGCCGGATCAAGGGAATTGCCCGTCCCGGTCTGACCAGTGTTCTGCCGATTGCCAAGCCGGGGGCTAGCCGCCACAGCTTCGTCTACCTGGATACCGGGGCCAACGCCGAGAGCAAGGAGAAGAACCTGCTCCAGTACGCCTACCTGGGTAAGTTCTTCTCCGAGAGTGTGCTGGGCGTGGAGAACCCGCGGATTGCCCTGCTGAACAACGGGGCCGAGGAGGACAAGGGGGATACCCTCCATAAGGCCGTTTGGCAACTGCTGAATGCCCAGGACGACCTCAACTTCATCGGCAACATTGAGTCTGGCGACCTCCTCTACGGCAAGGCTGACGTGGTAGTCAGTGATGGCTGGACCGCCAACGCCGCCCTCAAGGCTACGGAAGGAACTGCCAAGATGATGCTGACACTGATCCGGCACGGCATTATGAACGGCGGCCTGCGGGCTAAGCTGGGTTACCTCCTGCTCAAGCCGGTCTTCCACAAGATTGGCCAGGCGATGAATACCTCGACCTATGGGGGTGCCGTCCTGCTCGGGTTGAAGGCGCCAGTCGTCAAGACTCACGGAGCATCGGATGTCCTGGCTATCAAGAACACGATCGGCCAGATTCACACGATGCTGAAGGCGGACCTGATCGGCAAGACCGTTGATTTCTTTACTGACAATCCGGAAGTGGACAAGTCAGTGAAAAGCGAATAGAATAAGAGGGTATTTTATAAAGTGAGGTTATAAGAAGAATGGCTGATAATAGAAGAAAGGAAATCTTCGATAAAGTTTCCGAAATCGTCGCCGACCATTTTGACGTTGATCGGGCCAAGATTACCGATGAATTAAACTTAAAGACCGACTTAGACGCGGACTCCATTGATTTCGTCGAATTTGTCCTGGAACTTGAGGACACTTTCGGCTCCGAAATCGATGATGAGGACGCTGAAAAGCTGAGCACGATCGGTGAAGTGGTTGACTACATCGAACAACACACAAACTAAAAGCAAAAAAGCTCCGGATAATGGAGCTTTTTTGTTTTCCTGAACTGCGTAATCCGGATAACTCTAGTATAATAGTGAAGAATTAGCTAAAAACCATAATTCAGAAAGGACATAATTTATATGATCAATGAACTACAAGACTACCTGGCCAAGGAATTCGATATTCATTTTGATGATCCGTCACTGTTGGCCGAAGCCTTCACCCAGGCCTCGTACGTCAACGAACACCCTAATCAGAATTTGAAGTTTTACGAACGGATCGAATTTCTTGGCGATGCCGTGTTGGAACTGATCGTTTCCGAATACATCTACAAACGCTACCCCGAACTGCCCCAAGGGAAGCTGACCCGGCTGCGGGCTGCCATGGTCTGTGAGGATAGCTTCTCCAAGTTTGCCAAGGAATGTCACTTCGACCAGTACATCCGCCTGGGGAAGGGTGAAGAAAAGGCCGGTGCTCGCCAGCGTCCGGGCCTGCTCTGTGACATCTTTGAATCCTTCGTCGGTGCCCTTTACCTTGACCAAGGCCGGCCAGCAGTGGAGAAGTTTGTCCGGCGGGTGATCTTCCCGAAGCTGGACATGGGCTGGTTTGACCACGCAGTTGACGCCAAGACGAGCCTGCAGGAATATTTACAGCGCAATGGTGACGTTGATATCGAATACCACTTGCTCGACGAGACCGGGACGGAGAACGACCCTGAGTTCCATGTCAATGTGACGGTGGATGGGCAGGTTGTCGCTGATGGGCACGGCTCCTCGAAGAAGCATGCTGAGATGCAGGCTGCCCAGACCGCGCTGAACAAGTTACGGAAGCAAAATAAGTAATTAGGTGAGTTGACAATGCAATTATTGTCTTTAACGTTAGACGGCTTTAAGTCGTTCGCCCAGAAGACCACCATCAAGTTTGAGCCGGGGATGACTGGCATCATCGGGCCCAACGGGAGTGGTAAGAGCAACATCATCGAGGCCATTCGCTGGGTGATGGGAGAACAGTCGGCCCGGCACCTGCGTGGTGACAAGATGGCCGACGTGATTTTCAACGGGGCCGCAGACCGGCAGCCCCTTAACCGGGCGGTGGTTTCGATCACCCTGGATAACAGTGACCACTACCTGGCAAGTGACTTCCGCGAGCTGACAATCACCCGGAAGTTGTACCGCAACGGGGACAGTGAGTACCTGATCAATGGTCAGAAGGTCCGGCTCAAGGACATCACCGACCTCTTCATCGACTCGGGACTGGGTCGGGAATCATTCTCGATCATCTCCCAGGGCCGGGTGGCCGCCGTCTTCAACGGGAAACCCGAGGACCGGCGCGGTATTATCGAGACGGTCGCCGGGGTTGCCAAGTACAAGAAGAACAAGGAGACCGCGGAGAAACGGTTGACTGCCACCATGGACAACCTCAACCGGGTCAACGATATCATCGGTGAACTGTCCCGGCAGCTGGAACCGCTGGCTGACGAGAGCGCCCTGGCCAAGGACTACCTCGAACAGAAGAAGCGTTTCGACCTCCTCGACCGGACGCAGACGGTGCGGCAATATGACCGGCAACGGCAGCAGCTGACCGCCGTCCAGACCAAGTACCGGCAGACTGCCAAGCTGGTGACTGACTACCAGGCCCAGCAGAAGAAGGTCGATGCCGTCCTGACCCAGCTGAAACAGCGACGCGCGGCCCTATTGCGGCAGAAGGATGCTGCCCAGCAAGCCATCTTGACCCAGACGGAGAAGATCGCCCAGCTGAAAAACCAGCAGTCGATGTCCTCCATGAAGCGGGACCAGCAGGTAGCTGACCAGCAGCGGCTTAATGAGCAAGCGGCCAAGCTGGAAGCGCAGTTGCAGGCGGCACAGCAGGATCAGCAGGCGGTCAAAGACCAGTTAGCGGCCCATGAGCAGGAGATGGACCAGCACCAGGCTGACTACGATACGGCCAAGCAGATGAGTAATGCCGAGCGGATTCAGGCGCTGAACCAGCAATTGGGTGACCTGCGCAACCAGCAGATCGACCTGATGCAGGAGCTGACGACGGTCCACAACCAGCAGGCCTTCTTGAAGCGGAGCCATGAGCAGCGGGTCAACCAGCAGAACCAGAACAGCAGTGAGCTCCAAGATCGGCAGGCCCAGCAGGCCCGATTGAGTGCCGACCAGCAGAGCCAGCAGGAAGAGCTTGATCGGCTGAATGACCAGGTCAACCAGCTTCAGGCCCAGGTGACCAACCTTGACCACCAGCTGACGGCCATCACCCAGCAGTACCAGCAGGCCCAGCGGGATTGGTACGCGGCCCTTGGTGACGTGCACTCCACGAAGTCGCGGATCAAGAACTACCAGGCGATGAGCGAGGAATACGCGGGTTACTACCAGGGGGTTCGGACCGTCCTGCAGAACCGGCAGGACTTTCCCGGACTGGCGGGTCCCGTCAGTGAACTCTTCGATGTGCCAGCTAAATTGACGACCGCTATTGAAACCGTCCTCGGCGGCCAGCTTCAGCAGCTGGTGGTTGACCGGCAGGCGACCGGTAAGCAGATCATCAGCTACCTGGTACAACACCGGGGCGGCCGGGTAACCATCCTGCCGTTGGATACCCTGATCCACCGGCGGCCCGCCAGCTCCTGGAATCAGGTTGCCGGCATGCCGGGGGTCGTCGGCCGGGCCGTTGACTTGATCCAATTTGATCCCCAGTTCCAGCTAATAGCCGACTACCTTTTGGGCAGCACGGTCGTGGCCGATAATCTGGACCACGCCACCGCGATTGCCCGGGCTGGCCGGCACCAGCTGCGGGTGGTAACCCTGGATGGTCAATTGATAAACGCCAGTGGGGCCATGACCGGTGGGGCCAATCGTCACCGCCAGCACGGCCTTTTGACCCAAAAGCAGCTCGGCAAGCAGCTAAATGACCTTCTGCACCAGCAGGAGAACCAGGTCAGCCAGGCCGAGCAGCGGGTGGCGGACCTCAAACAACGTCATGATGACCAGGAGAAACAGTTGACGGGTCTACAAGCCCAGTTGCACACGGCCCAGCTTGATCAGCACGCCGCCCAGTCGCAATTGGAAGTGCTGGCCGGCCGGCTCCAGGACCTCAATCGTCAGATTCAGGCCCTCCAGTCCCAGGCGGACCAGCAGGGGAACCAGGTCAAGGATGACCAGACCCAGGTTGCCCAATTGAAACAAAAGGAAGCAGCGGTGGCCCACCGTCAGCAGGCCACCGAAGAGAAAATCAAGACGCTGACGGAACAGATTCACGCCCTTGAGACCAACGCCTCTGCCCAAAACGAGCAGCTGCACCAGATGGAGCAGTGGCTCGCGGTGGCAGCGGAACGGCAGCAGCAGTTCCAACGCCAGGTTGATGCGGCTGCTAAGACGGTTGTCGACACACAGGATGAGCTGACCCGGGTTAAGGATCAGCTGACGGCCCTGGCGGCAGCCATGAATAATGACCACTCCCAGGCGGACAACCAGGCGGCCCTTGAGAAGACTCAGGCGCTGCTGACGAAGACCAAGGCCCAGGTGGAGAAATATGACCAGGAGCTGGCCAAGCTGAACGATGACCTGGCGATCCAGGAAGACAAGCATCAGCGGACCACGGAGCTCCAGCAGGCCGCCAGTGACGATGCTAGTGACCTCAAGGCTCAGCAGGTCCGCATCGAGAGCCGGCTCGACCAGCTGCTCAACCACCTGAGCGAGCAGTACGAGATGACCATTGAGGCGGCCCGGCAGGAGGCCAGTGACCTGGACGACGACCAGCTCGCCCGCCAGCTGAAGCTTCTGCGGCGGGGCCTCGCCGAACTTGGCGATGTCAACGTCGGTTCGATTGCTGAATATGACCGGGTCAAGAAGCATTACGACTTCTTGAAAGGCCAGCAGGATGACCTCCTGGCCGCCCGGAAACAACTCAACCAGACAATGGGTGAGATGAACAGTCAGGTCGAACAGCGGTTTATCCGGACTTTCAAGCGGGTTTCGGCGGCCTTTGATGAGACCTTCAAGCAGATCTTCGGCGGTGGCCAGGCTAAACTGGTCCTGACCGATCCCGATCACCTGTTGACGACGGGCATCGACATCATGGCCCAGCCGCCGGGCAAGAAGAACCAGCACCTGAGCCTCCTTTCCGGGGGTGAACGGGCGCTGACGGCGATCACCCTGTTGTTTGCGATCCTGAAAGTCCGGCCGGTACCGTTCGCCATTTTGGACGAACCTGAGGCAGCGCTGGATGAGGTTAACGTGCAGCGTTTTGCCCAGTACCTGAACCGCTTTGGCAAGACCGGTCCGCAGTTCATCGTGATCACCCACCGGAAGGGAACGATGATGGGGGCCGACGTCCTGTACGGGGTCACGATGCAGGAATCCGGAGTTTCCAAGATGGTCTCCGTCGACGTGATCGATACTATGGATGAAAAAGAAGAATAGAAGAAGGTGTAGAGATGGGATTATTTGATATTTTCCGTCGCCATAAGAAGAAACCGGCTGAACAGCCGAGTGCAGTGACTAGTCCGGCCAACACGGCGCCTGAAAGCACCCAGCCGAGTGCGCCCCAGGAACCGGTAACCAGTCAGGTAAGTGCAACGGCTGCGCAGCCAACGACCGCGAGTGCCCAACCAACCGTGGCCCAAGAAAGTGCAGCGGCAACGAAACCAGAAGAGACGCCAAGTGCAGCCCCAGTCAGTGAAACAGCTGAAGAGACAGCGCCACAAGCCACTACGGTTCCCGAGTCTGCTACCCAGCCAACGGAAGCGGCTCAGTCATCCGAGAAGGCTGAATCATCTGAAGCAGCCCAGTCAACTGCCAGCGAGCAGCCAATGACCACTTCGCAACCAGCAGAATCACAACCTACTGCTATATCTGAAGAAGCACAGGGAGAGTCTGCGGCCACGGAAGAACCAGTAGCGGAATCGTCAGTGGCAGAATCAACGGCTGACTCCGCTGCTTCAACGGCAACATCAGCCGCAGCTGAACAAGCTAGTGCGGAATCTGCCGCGGAGTCTGCAGCACCAACTAGTGCAGCCGTTGAAGAAGAATCCTCTGCCAATGAACCGGTAAAAGAGCCAGCCAGTGAGGAACCAACTGTGGAAGAATCTGCCGCTGCCACTGAAGAAGATGCCGAACAGGCAAACGATGAGGAAGAAGAGACCGACCAGACCGTTAAGAAGTATGACCGCGGTTTGGCTAAGTCCCGGACTGGCTTCGGGGCCCGCCTCAACCGCTTCCTGGCGAACTTCCGCCACGTCGATGAGGACTTCTTCGATGACCTGGAAGATATGCTGATCGAATCGGATGTCGGCTATGACATGGCGATGAAGCTCAGCGACGAACTCCGAGAAGAGGTTAAGCTGGAGAACGCCAAGAGCAAGCAGGATGTTTCCAACGTCATCATCGAAAAGATGGTTGACCTCTACGACGAAGCCGGCAAGGACGAGAACCCGGACCTCAACATGGCCGAGTCCGGCCCGACGGTAATCATGTTCGTTGGGGTTAACGGGGCCGGGAAGACCACCACGATTGGTAAGATGGCCGCCCTCTTCAAGAAGCAGGGCAAGAAGGTCCTCTTAGCCGCCGCTGATACCTTCCGGGCCGGGGCGACCGAACAGCTGGACGTCTGGGCTAAGCGTGACGGGGTTGACATCGTCACTGGACCAGAAAACGGTGATCCAGCGGCCGTCGTCTTTGATGCGGTCCAGAAGGCCAAGAAGGAGGACTACGACATCCTCTTCGTCGATACCGCCGGTCGTTTGCAGAACAAGGTCAACCTGATGAAGGAGCTGGCCAAGATGAAGCGGATCCTGACCCGGGAGATCCCGGATGCGCCGCATGAAGTGCTGCTCGTCCTGGATGCTACGACGGGTCAAAACGCCCTGAACCAGGCCAAGTTGTTCAAGCAGAGTACCGACGTCACTGGGATCGTCCTGACCAAGCTCGACGGGACCGCTCGTGGGGGGATCGTTCTGGCCATCCGGAACGAACTTCACCTGCCGGTTAAATACGTCGGCCTCGGTGAAAAGGTGGACGACCTGCAGAAGTTCAACGCCAGCGACTTTGTCTACGGCCTCTTCAAGGGCCTGGTCGACGTCGATTAAGCAAGGTGACTTTTTAATATGGAAATCGAGAAAAACTACCGGATCAACTCGCTGTTTGAGTTTTACCAGCCCCTTCTGACCAAAAAGCAGAACGAGTACATGGACCGCTACTACGGGAATGACTACTCGCTGGGCGAGATCGCCGAGAACTTCAACATCAGTCGGCAGGCGGTCTACGATAACATCAAGCGGACCGAGAACATCCTGGAGAGCTACGAGGCGAAGCTCCACCTCTATGCGGAGTTTCAGGCTCGCAACCGCCAGGCCGATGAGATCCAACAGTACGTACGCACACACTACCCGGATGATGCCCGCCTCAATGAGCTGGTGGGCCATCTGGAAAGCTTGGAGGAAGAATAGCTAATGGCATTTGAAGGATTAACAGAACGCCTGCAGAAGGCGATGGAAAAACTACGGCGCAAGCCCAAGGTGACGGAGGCCGACCTGCGGGAAACCATGCGGGAGATCCGCCTGGCCCTCTTGGAAGCTGATGTTAACTTCAAGGTGGTCAAGGACTTTGTCAAGAAGGTTCGCGAAGAGGCGGCCGGGGCCGAGGTCCTCAAGGGCTTGAACCCCGCCCAACAGATTGTCAAGATCGTTAACGACCAACTGACCGAACTGATGGGGGAAGAGGCCGTGCCGCTCAACAAGGCTGCCCACATTCCAACCGTCATCATGATGGTGGGTCTCCAGGGGGCCGGTAAGACGACCACGGCTGGTAAGCTGGCCCTGCGGTTGAAGAACGAGGACCACGCCCGGCCGATGTTCATTGCGGCCGACGTCTACCGGCCAGCCGCCATCACCCAGTTGCAGCAGGTTGCCGACCAGATCGACGTTCCCGTCTTTGAGAAGGGGACCGACGTGGACCCGGTCGAGATCGTCCGCGAGGGGATGGAAGTCGCTAAGCAGAATCACAACGACTACGTGATCATCGATACGGCCGGTCGGCTGCAGATTGACGAGCAACTGATGGACGAATTGGTCAACATTAAGCAGCTGGTCAACCCGGACGAAATTCTCCTGGTAATCGATGCGATGACCGGGCAGAACGCCGTCAACACCGCCCAGGGCTTCGATGACAAGCTCGACATCACCGGGGTGGTCCTGACCAAGCTCGATGGTGACACCCGTGGTGGGGCGGCCATGTCAATCCGAGCCGTCACGGGGAAGCCGATCAAGTTCGTCGGTGAAGGGGAAAAGATGGAGGACTTAGATGTCTTCCACCCCGACCGGATGGCTTCGCGGATCCTGGGTATGGGTGACATGATGACCCTGATCGAAAAGGCCCAGAAGAACTTTGACGAGGAACAGGCCCAGGAGACCATGGACAAGATGCGGGAGAATACGTTTGACTACAACGACTTCCTCGCGCAGATGGACCAGGTCACCAAGATGGGACCCCTGGAGAACATCATCAAGATGATGCCAGGGATGGCCAATAATCCGGCCCTGAAGAACATCAATCTGGATCCCAAGCAGTTTGCCCACATCCGCGCCATCGTCCTCTCAATGACCCCGGAGGAACGAGAGAACCCTGACTTGATGAACCCGAGTCGGCGCCGGCGGTTGGCTGCTGGTTCCGGCCGGCCGATCGTCGAGGTCAACCGGATGATCAAGCAATTCAACCAGATGCGTAAGATGATGAAGCAGGTCACCAACGGTAACATGAGCGGGATGCAGAACCTGTTCGGCGGTCAGATGCCTGGCGGCCGGATGGGTCAGATGGCGATGAACCGGATGGCCCGGAAGATGAAGAAGGACAAGCAGAAGCGGATCAAAAAGCTCCGCAAGATGCGCAAGAAGCGCTAAATTCAAAAAAATTACGCCTGTCAAGAAAAACTACTTTACATTCCATTTGAACACTGGTATATTATTATCTGTTAAAAGAAATCAGGGAGGTGCAAAAGAATGTCCGTTAAAATTCGTTTAAAGCGCATGGGTTCAAAGAAGCGTCCTTTCTACCGGATTGTTGTCGCTGACTCACGTTCCCCACGTGATGGTCGTTTCATCACTTCATTAGGTACTTACAACCCATTGACTACTCCAAAGGAAGTTAAGTTCGACGAAGACGCCGTTATGGATTGGCTGCAAAAGGGTGCACAACCTTCTGACACTGTTCGTAACATGCTGCAAAAGGCTGGCGTTATGAAGAAGTTCCACGAAGCTAAGTACGCCGCAAAGAAGTAGTGATGAGTGATCATGACCGAGACTGATATCAAAGCGTTGATTCGTAGTTTAGTAACCCCACTTTTAAGACATCCGGAATCGTTGTCGATTACGGTATCTGATAGTGACCGTTTTCGGCGATACACCGTTAATGTTGACGCAGCAGATGTGGGCCGGTTGATTGGCCGGCAGGGACACGTTGCTGCGGCGCTACGGACAGTTGTTGAGGGCGCGCGTTCTCGACGTACAAACGCCAAGAAGATCCGGTTGCTGATTAATGATCATCGACACTAAATAAAAACCTCCCACACCAACCTGTGGGAGGTTTTACCATTTTTAGGAGGAAATATGGACTTTTATAATGTTGGTAAAGTTGTAAATACCCATGGTATCCGTGGTGATGTGCGCGTGATGCCGACCACCGATTTCGTGGCGGAGCGCTTTGCCAAGGGGCAGGACCTCTACCTGCAACAAGCTGGGGAACCCCTGAAGCTGATCGTCGAATCGGCCCGGCAGCACAAGGGCTTTATCCTGGTGAAGTTTGTCGGCTATGACAATATCAATGACGTGCAGGCCTTCCGTGACCACGAGCTGATGGTCAGCGGCAAAGACCAGCAACCCCTAGAGGACGGTCAGTACTACTACCACCAGATTATCGGCTTGAGTGTCAAGACGGTCGACGGGGAAGAGCTTGGGACCATTAAGGAAATCCTCTCCCCCGGGGCCAATGACGTCTGGGTTGTCCAGCGGGATGGTAAGAAGGATTTGCTCCTTCCCGTGATCGATGACGTGGTTAAGGACGTGGATCTCGATGCCGGTGAAGTTACAGTTGAATTAATGGAAGGACTAGAATAGTGCGAATCGATATTTTAAGCTTATTCCCCGATATGTTTCAAGCAACGCTGGGGGAATCAATCGTTGGGCGGGCCCAGGAGAGCGGCTTCCTCGACATCAACGTCACCGACTTTCGGAAGTACACCACCGACAAGCATAACCATGTCGATGATGCGCCGTTTGGTGGGGGGGCTGGAATGCTCCTCCAGCCGCAACCGATTTTTGATGCCATGGCAGCGATCCAAGAGGAGACCAAGGACACCTATCCGAAGGGCCGGGTAATCCTGATGGACCCGGCTGGGCGGCGTTTCGACCAGGACTATGCCCAGGAGCTGGCGATGGAGGACCACCTGACCTTCATCTGCGGCCACTACGAGGGCTATGACGAGCGGATCCGTCACCTGGTCACCGATGAGGCCTCCCTGGGGGACTACGTGCTGACCGGGGGCGAGTTGGCGGCGATGGTGATGATTGATGCCACCGTTCGCTTTGTTCCCGGGGTGCTGGGCAACCAGGCGTCCCCGATGGGTGATTCCTTCAGCAACGGCCTGCTGGAGTTTCCACAGTATACCCGTCCCGCCGACTTCCGGGGGATGAAGGTGCCTGAGGTGCTGACCAGCGGTAACCACCAGAAGATTCGAGAATGGCGGATGAAAGAGTCCCTGCGGCGGACCCTCCACCGGCGCCCCGACCTGCTGAAGACGGCCAAGTTAACCCGTGAGCAGCAGCTGATGCTTGAGGATATCAAGCTCGAAGAAGATCCAGATATTCCAGACTGATGGTGATGGGGATGAAAAAACTAATTCAACGTTTACTTTGGAAACAGGATCCCTCAGTCTATGAGGCCAAGGACGCCAAGCTGACCCCCAGCCTGCGGACAATTGACCTGATCGGCCTCGGAACGGGGATGGTCGTCGGCACGGCAATCTTTACCCTGCCCGGCATCGTGGCGGCGGAGCACACCGGCCCGGCTGTTCCGCTGGCCTTCATTGTGGCGGCGATCGGGGCGGGGCTCTCTGCCCTGGCTTACGCGGAGACGTCCTCGGTCCTGCCTTTTGCCGGCTCGGCCTTCTCGTGGATCAACGTCCTCTTTGGCGAGTTCTTCGGCTGGATCGCCGGCTGGGCCCTGTTGGCCGAGTACTTCATCTCGGTGGCCTTTGTCGCCTCGGGGTGGTCGGCCTACATGCAGGGTTTCCTGGCCAGCCTGGGCGTTCATCTGCCGCGGGCCCTCACCGGGGGATTTGACCCAAGCCACGGATCCTACGTCGATATCCTGGCGGCCCTAGCGATCTTGATCGTCGGGATTCTGATCTCGCGGGGGTTGCACCAGGTCAGCCGGATTGAAAACATCATCGTGGCGGTCAAGCTTCTGGTGATCCTGATGTTCATCGTGGTTGGGGCGACGGCTATCCAGGCGAAAAACTACGTGCCGTTTATCCCGCCGCACCGTCCCGGAACAACCTTCGGGGGCTGGCAGGGGATCCTGGCCGGGACCGCGCAGATCTTCATCGCCTACGTCGGCTTTGATGCGATTGCGGCCAATACCGCCGAGACCAGGAATCCGCAGAAGACGATGCCGCGGGGCCTGATCGGGACCCTGGTGCTGGGGACCAGCTTCTTCATTGCCGTTTCCCTGGTCCTGGTGGGGATGTTCAAGTACAACCGCTACGCTAACAATGCGGAGCCGGCCGCCTGGGCTCTCCGCCATTCCGGCCACTACTTTACGGCCAACCTGCTCTCGGTAGTGGCAATCGTGGGGATTTTTTCCGCGTTGATTGCCATCCTGCTGGCCTCTTCCCGGCTAATCTATGCCTTCGGGCGGGACGGCCTGTTGCCGAAGACCCTCGGGGTGATTGATGGGCGGCACGTGCCAAATCACGCCCTCTGGCTGATCACCGTCCTGGCCATGATCCTGGGCTCCGTCTTCCCGTTCACCTTCCTGGCAACGCTGGTTTCGGCGGGGACCCTGGTGGCCTTCATCTTCGTCTCCCTGGGGATTTACGCCCTGCGCCCACGGGAGGGGAAGGACTTGCCGGAAGCCCAGTTCAAGATGCCGTGGTATCCAGTTTTGCCAGCCATCTCCGCGCTCTTCTCTGCGGTGATCTTCTGGGGTTTGAACATCGATGCCAAGATTCTGATGGTGGGGTGGTTTGCCATCGGGCTGATCATCTACTTCAGCTATGGCCTGCGCCATTCCATCATCAACCAGGAGCACCAAAAATAGGGCTTGAAAGTTAAGTGAAAAGCTTGTATAGTAGTTATTGGCTGTTTAGCCGTGAATAACGGTATTCCGCTGCCCCCAGGTGGGACATGAATGTCGGCGAAAGGAAAGAAATTATAATGCGTCAAAACAAGTTGATCGAAAAGATTACTGCTAGTCAATTACGGGATGATATTCCTGACTTCCGTGCCGGGGATACTGTTCGGGTTCACGCTAAGATCGTTGAAGGTTCACGTGAGCGTATCCAGATGTTCGAAGGTGTCGTTATCAAGCGCCACGGTGCTGGTATCAGCGCTACCTACACTGTTCGTAAGATCAGTAACGGTGTTGGTGTTGAACGTACTTTCCCAGTTCACTCACCACGGGTTGAAAAGATCGATGTTCTCCGTCATGGTCGGGTACGTCGTGCTAAGCTGTACTACCTTCGGGCTCGTACTGGTAAGGCTACTCGTATCGCTGAACGTCGTCGCGATAACGAAAAGTAATCTAAGCCAGAGAACTCCTGCTATGCGGGGGTTCTTTTATTTTGGCTCTATGATATTCGGTAAGGATAAGATGATTTCTTATCTTTACCGTTTTTTGTTACTTGTTGTACCATTGATTT
>NZ_CANCWK010000019.1:0-27704 GCF_947381495.1 Limosilactobacillus galli
AACGGAGTTAAATGAAATCCGAAGATTTCATCTAACTCCGCTTATTTTTGGGGACTTATGTCACAGCCCCTTTTTATTTTACCGTCGTTGGTAGATCCGCTGGTGGTCCTTTTGACCAGCCAGGACAAATGGTGCATCATCATTCTGCAAGTCAAACTGGACGTCGGCCGTCTGCATCCCCAATTGACTGTTGAACAGCTGCTCATACTCGTCAATTGAAACCCGGTGCCGATCGGCCAGATCCTCCTTAACATCGCTGAGGTTTTCGGCAAACGCTGGTTGAACAATCCCGCTGTAGAACTCGCCCTCGGCCCCGGAGCCATATGAAAAGAGCCCCAAGCGGTCACCCGGCTTAACTTGCCCGTTTTGCAAAAGCGACATCAAGCCCAGGTACAGCGAGCCGGTATAAAGGTTACCGACCTGCCGGCAGTAAACCTGACTGGCTGTCAGCTGGTCACGGAGGCGATCAGCCACCGCATCATCACGATCCTGGAGAACGCCCTCCAGTCCCTTCTTGCCCATTTTGGTAAATGGCAGGTGGAAGGCGATCCCGGCGAAATCATCCAGTCGGCGCCCGGTCCGTTGAAGGTAGCGGGTCAGGGTGTTCTTAAAGAAGTCAACGTAGACCCCGGTCGAGTACTTCCCATCCACAATGGCCTCCGTGGCGTAGAGAGGCCGCCAGAAGTCCATGAGGTCGCGACTGTAGGAGACACTCGTCGGTTCAATTGCCAGAACGTGCGGATCAGCACTGATTAGCATGGCAACCGCTCCAGCCCCCTGGGTTACTTCACCGGGAGTATTGAGTCCGTAGCGAGCAATGTCGGCTGCAATTACTAAGACCGTCTCTTGGGGGTTCAGGGCAACCAGCCCACGGGCAAACTGGATTGCGGCAGTACCGGAATAGCAGGCCTCCTTGAGTTCTACCGCCCGGATGTAGTCATCGAGTCCCAAGAGGTGTTTGATGTAGATGGCGCTGGCCTTGGAATTATCGATTCCGGATTCGGTCGCCACAATGATCGTCGACAGGCGCCGGGTGACGTCTGGTGTCAATAGTTTTTTGGCCGCCCGCGCCCCGAGCGTCACAATATCTTGGGTTGGCGGAACTACTGCCTGGCGGTCTTGACCGATCCCGATCGTGTACTTGTTGGGGTCCACTCCTCGCTTTTCAGCCAGTTCCGTCAGTTCAATATACTGGTCGGTCGTGGCAAAAGCCATTCTGTCAATTCCAATCTTCATCTTATTCAACCTCAATTCTTTTTCATCTGATCCATCGTCTCATTCAGCAATTCATCAACCGTGTTATTACCCTGGTTAACCGCATGGCCCTTGGTCCAGCTGAAGCGCAGGCGGGAAAATTGCGGCAGTAGGCGAAGCACCGTTTCCCACAGCTCCCGATTGGCAACGGGACTGCCACTGGCGGTCACCCAGCCGCGGCGCCGCCAGCCATAGAGCCACCCCTTCATAATCGGGTCTAGAACATAATGCGAGTCCAGGGTCGCCAGGATTGTTTCGTCATTCAAGTGGTGGGCAAGCAGGTATTCCAATGCCTTGACCAGGGCCGTGACTTCCATTTTGTTGTTAGTTGCCCCAAATTCGCCGTCCGTCCCGGTAATGCGCTGCTGGCGGTACTCAATCAGGTACGCCCAAGCCGCCTTATCGTCGCTTTTGACGTGCTGTCCCCGCTTATTGCCGTGGTTACGCGAGCCGCCATCCGTATATAGCCGAATGGCCGGGCTGTCGAAAGCTGCATCATCTGCGGCCAAAGAAAGGCTCAATTGCTGCGGCTTGGCGGGAGTATCTGCTCCCTTCAGCCAGGCTAGTGCGGTACTCCGGCTGGGGAAGCCCTTGTAGACCGCTCCAGCATAGCCGCTGACCTGTCGCTGGCATTCCGGCCAGGAGGTATAGATTCCTGGCTGGTAGCCCTTCTTCACTGCATAGAATTTCTTCGCCACTAGCTGTTCCTCCAAATAAAAAGACCGCTCATCCTCAACTGGCGTTGATAATGGACAACCACTGATTTCATACTAATTATCTTACCACACTTCGTCTCAACAGGGGTGGTTTGCGAATTGGCAAGTCTATAATCATATAGAGAAATAGAAAACATACATGCTCGATGCATACATGATGCACATAAATAAAAAAGAACCCTTATATATCAAGGGTTCTCGGCTATATAAAAAGGAGAGTACAGGATTTGAACCTGCGCGCCCGCTCAACACGGGTTCGCCGGATTTCGAGTCCGGTGCATTACCACTCTGCCAACTCTCCAAAAATCAACTATTACATTATAACAAGTTTTCGAACTTGCGTAAAGTGCAACAGTTGAATGGCTAACCTAGTTGTCCTGGTTAGCAATATCGTACGTAGTCTTGCCGTTCTTAGCGGTATAGAGCGCTTGTTTAGTATTATCCGGGTTGACAATGCTTAGCGAATACTCATCCGTTAATACGTTATCAACCTGACGCGAGTTCTGCTTGATTGACTTGGTCAAGTTTGGCCAGCCCATCTGCTCTGCCTGGCTTGGATCCTGGATCAGGGCTTGCAGGGCCTTCACCGTCTCATCATCCGTCGGTTTAATCTGGTATGTCTTGGATTTCTCATCAAAGGAAACCGTGCCGAACTTAGAATAACCCTTTTGCAACTGACGGAGAACGGCCATTTCCCTATCTTCCTGGTTGCCCTGATTGCTCTGCGCATTGATGCTGCCAAGTTTATTAGAAAATGAGCTGGCATTTTGCCCAGACTGTTGCACTACCTGGGAAGAGGAACTGGCCTGGTCACTTGCCTGCCGCTGGTTATGATGAAAGTATGGCAAGTTGATGGTCCCGTAGATCACCGCGATCAGACTCAAGACCACAATGATGGTCCCGCCTTTCCACTCACGGTACTGCTGCCATGAATTGGCAAGGTAAAAGCCGCCCAGGATCAACATCAGTGCGCCAAAAATAACTAGAAAGATCATATATTGATACCTCTTTATTAACTACGCTAAATTTCCTAATTGCATTCAGATATAGTAAAGAGACTGAGAACATGCTCAGCCTCTTCAATTTAGAACTCCATCAAAGCCTTCATGTCGTAATCCTTAATCTTTTCCCGACCATGAAGATCCTTTAATTCGATTAGGAAGGCACAGCCAGCGACAACGCCGCCCATCTTCTCAACCATTTCGATTGTTGCGGAAATTGTTCCACCGGTTGCCAGCAGGTCATCAACCACCAGGACCCGTTGCCCCGGCTTGATTGAGTCGGCTTCCATCTGGAGAGTAGCAGTACCATACTCAAGACTGTAGCTGGCACTGATCGCTTTACGCGGCAGCTTTCCCTTCTTCCGGGCAGGCGCAAAACCGACACCCAGTTCACGGGCGATCGGGCAGCCAACAATGAAGCCCCGGGCCTCGGGACCCACTACCATATCAACCTGCTTGTCCCTTGCATAAGCAGATAATTCATCCGTTGCCTGCTTGTACGCCTCGCCATCGGCCATCAATGGCAGGATATCCCGGAAAATAATCCCCTTTTCAGGATAATCTGGAATACTAGCAACGTATTTATAGAGGTCTAAAGTCATACAAAAATTGTCTCCTTTAATTCATCTTAAGGCACTGTAGTATCCATTGGGTAACGGTTGCCGCATCATCATATAATAATGTCTTTTCTGCTTGATAACGGGCAAGCTGTTGTTGATACCGTGTCGTTTGTTTTAGGTCTGTCTTCCCACTTGTGGGTTGCAGATTTAAAACACCATGTTTAATTGTAACAAATCCCGCTTCAGAAAACACTTGAATTACGAAATTTAATCGTTCTGCATTCATTTTTAGGTATTTGCTCATTGCCGTTTGTTGGCTCGGCCACTGCACTTGCGGGTATTGCTTCAGGAACTTGAAGACTTGTGCAAAGTCCGTGCGGCTTGGCAGCCCAGCCAGATATGCACTATGCCGACTCGCCAGTAACAGCCGAACCACTGCCGGCATCCCAGTGTCATTTTGGAAAAGCTTCTTAAAGCTGTCCAGGCTGTCTGGCAGGTCGACCAGGGTCACCGTCTTGCCTGCCAGGTCCATCTGACTCGCCGCATCTGGAGTCAGGGCATGAGCGGCACCGACGTGGGGAGCAACGTTCTTGCGCAGCCGCTCGTCATAGATGACATACTCACCAGGTTCTTGGAAGTGCGCTGTCCGCAGGTGAGCCGTCCGTTCGTCCAAGACCATGGTTCCCCGGACCCGGGCATCGACCAGCATCAGTTGGACCTGGCGTTGCCCATGCCACTCATTAATGGCCACCTTCGCGGCAATATCGAGCTGACCGCCCTGGGCCCGGAAGAGTTGAGTATCCGCGCCCCAGCCAAAGGCCACCACTGCCACGTCGGCCTGCTTGCCCGGCAGCATAAACTTCAGGTGACTGTTATCCTTCCCCATCGTTCGCACGTTAGTCGGATGAACATCGCTGAACTCGAAAACCGGTTCCTCATTGTCCGGGCCAAACGGCGCCAACTTCTGCAGGTCATCGTATAGCTGTTCGCTGACTTCCTGAGGCTTCAGTTGAGCAGCCAGCAGCAACGGGGCCGGTGCATGCCAATCAAAATTCTGTTTGGCTGCTTCGTCGCGCAATGCGGCCCGCAACGCCGCCAGCTTACCAACTTCAAATGATAGTCCGCAGGCTGCCGGGTGTCCACCGAAGGCCGTCATCAGGTCCCGGTGCGCATCCAGGGCCGTAAAAAGATTAAAGCGATCATCACTTCGTCCGGACGCCTTTGCCACTTGCCCATCCTGATCCGTGCTGGCAACAATGATCGGCTTGCCGGTCTGTTCCCGGATTCGGCTGGCAACAATCCCCAGGATTCCCTGGTGCCAGCCATGGCCCAGGAGTACCAATACCGGCTGATCCTGATTTCCCGGAGCCTGGGCCTGCTCGCTGGCTGCCGTCATCACTTGGTCAACCAGTTGCCGCCGTTGCTGGTTAGCGGCCTCCACCTGGGCGGCCAATTGTTCGCCCTCCTGGTCATCAAGGGTAGTTAGCAGTTGAACGCCGAGACTGGCATCCGCCACCCGGCCCAGCGCATTAAGGCGGGGGGCAATTCCAAATCCGATATCTTGATCGGTCAGCCGCTGTTCATTCAGCCCCGCCTGCTTGATCAGGGCGTGCAGGCCGGGCCGCAGTCCTTGGCGCAGCTCCTGCAGCCCCATTGTGATCAGGGCCCGGTTCTCGTCGGCCACACTAACTACGTCGGCAATTTCCCCGATTGCGACCAGGTCAAGCAGCTCCGTCGGAAACTCATCGGTCAGCGCCCAGGCCAGCTTGAAGGCGACCCCCACCCCGGACAAGCCGGCAAACGGGTAATCACTACCGGGATATTGGGGATGGACGATGGCTACGGCATCAGGCAGGTCCGCCGGCATCTCATGGTGGTCAGTGATCACAACGTCAATCCCCTGTGCCATCACGGGATCAATGACGTCCTTCCCACTGACCCCATTATCGACCGTGACAAACAATTGGGTTCCCTGTTCGATTAAACGCTGGTATGCAGCGGCATTGGGCCCATAACCATCCTTGAAGCGGTTGGGGATGTAGTAGTTAACGTTGGCGCCGACCGCCTGCAACGTTTCGTACATCACCGCCGTACTGGTGATCCCGTCAGCATCGTAGTCGCCATAAACCGTGATCTGTTCACCACGTTCAATTGCTTCCTGAATCCGGTCAACGGCCTTATCCATGTCATGGAGCTGGTGCGGATCGTGAATGGTCTGCGGGTCGGCCTTGAGAAACGCTGCCGCATCCGTTGCCTGTTCGTACCCCCGACTAGCCAGCAGCTCGGCCACCACCGGGCTAACTTGGGCGTCTTTTGCCAACTGCTTCACCGTTGCCGGATCGGCCTGCGTTGCTAGTTTCCATTTGAACCGTGTGTTAACCATTTTTTCACCCTTAACCCTTTTCTAAAATAAGAAAGGGCTGCACAAGTTACGCTGACAGCCCTTCTTTTACAATTCGCAAAAACTACAGATTCTTCTTATCCTGTTGGAAATCAAAGAACTTCTTAATTGCCCAGTCGCCAAGACCAGGGAAGACCTGGTAGGCCCAACCAAGGTAGGCCACGTAAACCGGCACATTGATCTCCCGGGTCTTGTGGCCAACGTTATCCCAGATCCGGCGGGCCAACTCGTCTGGCTCGATGAATATCCACTTCGGCAGGTGGGCCTGATACTCACCAGTCCGGTCGGCCTTCTTAAAGAACGGAGTCGCAATTGGACCCGGGTTAACTGTCAAGACCTGAACCCCGTAGTCCGCAACTTCCATCCGCAAGACATTATCGAACTGGATCACACCGGCCTTCGTGGCAGAGTAGACGGCACTGTTCGGCGTCGGAATCTTGCCAGCAAGTGAGGCAACATTGATGATTGCCCCGTATCCCTGATCCATCATCTGCTTGGCGACACACCGGCTGATGTACATCAGGGCCAACATGTTGACGTGGACCATTTCGGCCATTGAGGAATACTTCTCATGGGCAGCCGCGGTAAATTCACCCAGACCCGCCGAATTAATCAGGACATCAATCGCCCCAACCTCATGCTTAACCTTGGTGAGGACCTCGTCGATTGCCTGCGGGGAAGTTACGTCCGCCGCATAGGCAAAGGCGGGCCGGCCGGACAGGATCAGGCACTTCTTGGCAACGGCCGCCAGCTTTTCCTGGTTCTGGGCAACCACTACCACAATGGCTCCCCGCCGTGCCGCTTCAAACGCCAGGGCCTTGCCGATCCCACTGGAGCCACCGGTGATCAGCACCACTTCATTTCGTAAGAACCGTAATGCCTTAACACGTCCTAACATTACTTACCATCCCTTTCCCCTTGCTTCTTAAACGGAATATCGAAAACATCCAGGTCGTTGACAACCCGCGTATTTGGAAAAAGCTTGCGAACTTGGTAGGCCAGTTGGTAGGCAGCCTTCCCAGCGTAACGCGCCGAAATATGGTTGAGCAGGAGCCGCTTGGCACCAGCTTCTTTAGCAATCTCGGCTGCCTGCTTACTGGTCGAATGGTAATAGTTATGCGCCAATTTAGCCTCATCCTTGCCAAAGGTACTCTCGTGAACCAGGACATCGGCGTTCCGGGCCAGCCAAACCGCGTTCTTGGTCTGCCGGGTATCACCCAGAATGGCAACGATCCGTCCTGGCTGAGCTGGCCCAATGAAATCTTGGCCGTTCAGGACCCGACCATCGTCCAGCTTAACCGTCTTGCCGGCCTTCAGCTGACCATAGACCGGGCCGGATGGGATGTGCATTTCCCGGAGCTTGTCGACCTGCAATTCGCCAGGATGGTCATGTTCAACAACCCGGTAGCCAAAGCAGGTAATCTTATGGTCCAGCCGCTTGGCATAGACCGTGAAGCTATCATCCTTAAAAATCTCACCCTCATGTTCGATTTCAACGAAGTGCAGGGGATAGCTGAGCCGGGACTCGCTGACCTGGAGCGCAGTCTGCACAAAGCGCTTGATACCGACCGGTCCATAGATAGTCAACGGCTCGTCGCCGCCCTGAAACGACCGGGAGCTGAGCAGCCCCGGCAGACCAAAGATGTGGTCACCGTGCAAGTGGGTAATGAAGATTTTCTCAATCTTTCGCGGCCGAATAGTTGTAT
The DNA here is from genome assembly GCF_947381495.1 of Limosilactobacillus galli. Taxonomy (NCBI): domain Bacteria; kingdom Bacillati; phylum Bacillota; class Bacilli; order Lactobacillales; family Lactobacillaceae; genus Limosilactobacillus; species Limosilactobacillus galli. The sequence goes on from NZ_CANCWK010000019.1 coordinate 7,639, forward strand.
AGAGGATCTGGTGCTGAGTAGCCTCACCAACATCGAACAGCCAGATTGCGTTGCGTTCTTCCAGTAAGCGCAACGCCACGCTGGAGACGTTCCGCTGCTTGCTGGGTGATCCCGCACCCGTTCCTAAAAATTCAAGTTGCATACCTTAATTTCCTACCTTCTAATTTTATCTTACTGAACGAATTCGAAGACGAACTTCTTGATCCGGACTAAGTCGCCATCCTTGATTCCCTTGGCCCGCAGTGCATCGTCAACTCCCATCGCCCGCAGTTGCCGGGCAAAGCGCAGCTGACTCTGTTCGTGGGTCAGGTCGGTCATGTCAAAGAGCCGCAACAGCTTGGCACCGCCAAGAACCCAGGTGCCATCCTCGTCCTTGGTGATGGTAAAGTCCTGCGTCTCCTTCTCTGGCGCTGTGGCCTTGTACTCGGCAACCAGCTTCTCGTCATGACTCTCACTGTCAAATGCCGGCGTCTTATCGAGCAGGTCGGCCGTCAATTGCATCAGCTGCTGAACCCCCTGGTGGGTAACCGCCGAGATAGGGAAGACCCGTGGTGTCTGATCCAGCGTCTGGTCAGCAGCCAGCTCCTTCTTGAAGTGTTCCAGGTTCTCAGCAGCGTTTGGCATGTCCATCTTGGTGGCAACCACAATCTGCGGCCGCTTCAGCAGTTCCGGATCGTAGTTCGCCAGTTCGTGGTTAATCTGCCGGTAGCGCTGGATGGCCTGTTTAGGGTCTTCACTGCTCATGTCGACCAGGTGCAGGAGAACCCGGGTCCGCTCGATGTGACGCAAAAACTTCAGCCCCAGGCCAACGCCCTTAGCGGCCCCCTCGATCAGGCCGGGCATATCAGCCATGGCAAAGTCCCGGCCATCCGGCAGCATTACCATCCCCAGGTTTGGTACCAGGGTTGTAAACTCGTAGGCCGCAATCTTTGGCTTGGCCCCAGTAACCACTGACAGCAGGGTCGACTTGCCGACTGATGGGAAACCGATCAGACCCACATCGGCCAGCATCTTCAATTCGAGCTCCAGGTAATGATCTTCACCCGGTTCACCGTTTTCGGCGATTTCTGGTGCAGGGTTCTTAGCACTGGCAAAGTGAATATTGCCCCGGCCGCCACGGCCACCGCGGGCAACGACCAGCTCCTGGTCCTTTTCTACCAGGTCACCGATGATCTCACCGGTATCCAGGTCCCGCACCGTGGTTCCTTGAGGTACCGCGATTACCGTATCAGCCGCGCTGGGGCCGGTCATCTGCTTGTTCATCCCGTTGCCGCCGTTCTTCGCCTTGAAGATCCGGTGGTAACGGAAGTCCATCAGGGTCCGCAGTCCTTCGTCCACCTTTAGGATGATGCTGCCGCCACGGCCGCCATCACCCCCAGCGGGGCCCCCGTTTGGGACGTATTTTTCACGCCGAAAGGCAACCATGCCGTCGCCACCCTTACCGGCGTGCACCTCGATTTTAATTTGATCTACAAACGTATTCATGCGATTTGTCTCCGTTCTATCATTATTCCTTATTAGTATATTGGAAAATCAGGGAGGCGTCAAAATCAATCATGGCTGCTTCCCTTTGCGACCTTCGCGTTCTTCTGCAGCGAAATCTTAATCAGCTGGGCGGTTGGCCGGTTGATCCCCAGCGCGTGAATATCATCCACCGATGCTTGGGCAATCTTGCTGATCGAACCATACTGTTTGAGGAGCTTGGTCCGGGTCCGTGGGCCTACTCCCTTGATCTCATCAAGCCGCGAACTCAGTGAGTGGCGGGTGTGGACCCGGCGGTGGAAGGTAATGGCAAAGCGGTGTACTTCGTCTTGAATCCGCTGGACCAGGTAGAAGCCCTGACTGCGCGGATCCAGGTTGACGTGCTGGTCCTGGTCGCCGAAGAGCAGGTCGGCCGTCTTGTGCTTATCGTTCTTGACCATCCCCACTACCGGAATATCGAGACCGAGCTCGTTTTCAAGGACATCCTTAACGGCGTTCATCTGGATCTCGCCCCCATCCATGAAGATCATGTCCGGCATCGGCTTCCCCTCCTTCAAAAGGCGGGAGTAGCGGCGCCGGATGACCTCCCGGGTGCTGGCAGCTTCGTCGGCGTGGTCGATCACCGTCTGCAGCTTGTACTTCCGGTAGAGCTTCTTGGCGGGTTCCCCGTCGACAAAGACGACCATTGCACTGACCGGGTCAACCCCCTGAATATGGGAGTGGTCAAAGGCCTCAATCTTGTGGGCCGGGGGCAGACCCAGGGCATCGGTGATCTCCTTCATCGCCCCGGTGGTCTTGCTCTGGTCCATCTCCAGCAGACGGAACTTTTCATCAAGGGTCAGCCGGGCATTCTCAGCGGCCATGTCCATCAGGTCACGTTTCTCGCCCCGCTCCGGTGTCCGGACCGGCACGCCCAGGATTTCACTGATTTCCTTATTGGGCAGCCCCGCCGGCAGGAGGATCTCCTTCGGCAGGATGTTGTTTCGCCGGTTATAGAACTGCAGGATAAAGCTGGTCATTTCCTCCACTGCAGTATCCACAATCGGGAAGAGCCGCTTCTCCCGTTTCATCAGCCGGGCCTGGCGAATAAAGAAAACCTGGATTGATAGCCAGCCCTTGTCCATGTAGAAGTTGAAGAGGTCCCGCGGCGTCTTGTCATTGGAGATAATCTTCTGCTTCTCGACCGTCACCTCAATGTAGTGCAGCTGGTCGCGGATCTCCGCTGCCCGCTCATATTCTAGGGCCGCGGCCGCCTTCTCCATCCGGGCAGTCAGCTGCTTCTTCACCGCGGCCGTATTCCCGTTCAAGAAGGACTTGATCCGGCGAATCTGCTTATCATACTCTTCTTGCGGCAACTTCTTGAAGCAGGCCCCCAGGCACTGGCCCATGTGGTAGTACAGGCAAGGACGTCCCTGGTAGCCATGACACCGCCGCAGCGGGTAGATCTTCTGGATGAAGTGCAGGGTCTCTTCCGCCGCATAGACGTTCGGATAGGGGCCAAAGTAGTAGGCGCCATCCTTCTTGATCTTCCCGGTGATCTCCGTCTGTGGGTCCCGTTCATTAGTGATCTTGATGTAGGGATAGCCGGTCCCCCGCTTCAGCTTGATATTGAAATAGGGCTGGTGTTTCTGGATCAGGGTGATCTCCAGCAGGAACGATTCCTTATTAGTAGAGGTAATGATCGTTTCAAAATCAGCCACCTCAGAGACCATCTTAGCTACCTTCCCCGTATGACTGCTCTTAAAATACGAGCGCACCCGGTTCTTCAGATTCTTGGCCTTCCCGACGTAGATGATCTGGCCGTTGATATTCTTCATTAGGTAGCAGCCGGGCTTATCCGGTAGCAACGCTAGCTTATGTTCAAGGTATTCACTTGCCATCATAACCCTCCGATCGACTTGCTAATCATAATATTATAAATTAAAATCCCGGCAAAAGGCAAAGAAAGTGCTAGCATAAACTGGTCTGCTTGGACATGCAGACCAGTTTATGCTAGCATTTTGATAAAAGATAAAGGAGCGATCAATAATGGGACTTGTAACACGCCGTAGCCAGCAACTCGACAAGCTCTTCGACCAATTTGCCGTCGACCCTAAGCTCAAGCCGCTGAAGAAGAAGCCGGCGGACGAAAAGACAGACAAAAAGAAGGACGAAGATAAGAAAAAGTAAGTGGCCTAGTACAAAGGCAAAAGCGACACCTGATGTTCGATAAATTGGACATCAGGTGTCGCTTCTTTTTTATCCGGGTCCGACAATGGTCTGCCGCCCCGATTTAACCTTACTTTTGTTTCTTGAAACCGCTCGGGTAGCGCCGGTTTAACTCATCGATATTGGCCTTAGCAACCTCATCGAAGGGAATGTCGGCCCACTCCGCAATCTGCGAAAGGTACCACAGCACGTCCCCCATCTCATGAATCAGCTCTTGCCGATCCAGTTTCTTGCTCCGGAAGGTATAGTTCTTCACGAGGTCAACCACTTGGCCGGACTCACCAGCCAGTCCCAGGGCACAATTAGTCAAAACCTGCTCGTTGCCGTAAAGGGTCCGCTTGGCTGCCTTCTGGTAATCATTAAACTCCACTTAATTCATCCCCGTCTGCTTTTCAATCCATTGCCATACCTGGTCTTTGCCGCGCTTGTTCACCGCTGAGAAGAGAATCAGGGACGCATCGGCACTCATTCCCAACCGCTTACGGATCTGACTCTCCTGGCGGTTCCAAACGTTGGACTTAACCTTGTCGCTCTTGGTTCCCACGACCAGCGTCGGAATGTTGTAGTAGGCCAACCACTCATACATTGAGACGTCATCCGCTGTCGGAACATGACGGGCATCTACCAATTGGATCACCCCGCGTAGCTGTTCACGTTGGGTAAGGTACTGCTCGATCATCTGGCCAAAGCGTTCCCGTTCCTTCTTGGAGACCTTCGCGTAGCCATATCCCGGGACATCGACGAAGTAGAGCTGGTCCTCCACATTATAAAAGTTCAGGGTCTGGGTCTTGCCCGGTTGACTAGACGTGTGGGCAAAATTGCGTCGGTTGATCAGGACGTTGGTCAGCGAGGACTTGCCGACGTTGGAGCGTCCCACCAGGGCGATTTCCGGATAATCAGTCTTTGGGTACTGACTCTCGGCCACCGCACTGATGGTCAGGTCTACATTGTGCACTTCCATGTCTGAACCCTCACTTTGCCTTCTTCTCTGACTTCATTACGTAGCGCGGTTCCTTGTGGTTGGTAACACAGCGCTTGTCAATGACGACTTCCGCAATGTCCTTCCGACTTGGCAGTTCAAACATGACATCGCGCATCACGCCTTCAATGATGGACCGCAGACCACGGGCCCCGGTATTCCGGGCGATCGCCTGTTGGGCCATGGCTTGCAGGGCGCCATCGGTAAAGGTCAGCTTGCTGCCATCCAGCCGGATCAGTTCCTGGTACTGCTTAACAAGGGCATTCTTCGGCTCCGTCAAGATCCGAACCAAGTCGTGTTCATCCAGCTTCTCCAGAGCGGTCATGACTGGCAGCCGTCCAATAAATTCAGGGATCAGCCCAAACTTGAGCAGGTCCTCTGGAATGACGTGCTGAAGGATGTTCTTTTCAGTAACATTATCGGCCTCACTGGAGTCGGTCCCGAAACCGATTGTCTTTTCGCCCAAGCGTTCCTTGACAATCGTCTCAATGCCATCAAAGGCCCCACCGACAATGAACAGGATGTTCTTCGTGTCCACCTGAATGAATTCCTGTTGGGGGTGCTTCCGACCACCCTGCGGCGGCACGTTGGCAATCGTTCCTTCAAGAATCTTCAGAAGGGCCTGTTGAACCCCTTCACCGGACACGTCCCGGGTAATCGAAACGTTCTCACTCTTCTTGGCGATCTTATCGATTTCGTCAATGTAGATGATCCCCTTCTCAGCCCGCTCAACGTCAAAGTTAGCGGCTTGAAGGAGCTTCAGGATGATATTTTCAACGTCTTCACCGACGTACCCGGCCTCAGTCAGGGTCGTCGCATCGGCAATTGCAAATGGCACGTTCAGGATCCGGGCCAGTGACTGGGCAAGGTAAGTCTTCCCAGAACCGGTTGGCCCGATCACCGCAATATTACTCTTCTGCAATTCAGTGTCGTTGTTATCGCCGTCCATCATGGCGTTGACCCGCTTATAGTGGTTGTAGACCGCCACTGCTAGCGTCTTCTTGGCATCGCGCTGGCCGATAACATAATCGTCCAATTGATCGACAATCTCTTCCGGCGTTGGTACCCGGAAGTCAGTATCGGTCTGATCCTCTGCCAGTTCTTGGTCAATGATCTGCTTGCAGAGATCCACACATTCATTACAAATGTATACGCCGGGACCGGCAACAATCTTCTTTACCTCGTTTTGGGACTTGCCACAAAATGAGCAGTGAATTGAGTCCATTCCACTGGTATCTTCAAACATTAAGAAACCTCCTCTAAAGTTCTGAAATAATCATAACAAAATTGGTCCGCAATTTCGAACAAAGTGGTTCCGGACTAAACAAAAAGTGTCCAATCATAATTGATTGGACACTTCAGCCGTGATGCAAATCAAGAATTACTTGTCAGACTTCTTGTCGTCCTTAACTTGCTTTGCTGAATCAGCAACTAAGTCAACGGCCTTCTTGATCTTGATATCATGAGAAAGCATGTCCTTTGACAGTGCCTTTTCAACGGCGTCTTCCTTCATGCCGTATTGCTTGGCAAGGTCGGCGATTTCTTGCTTAATTTCGTCATCGCTTGCTTCAAGCTTGGCGTCGTCAACAATGGCTTCCAGAACCAGGTTAGTCTTAACCCGTTGTTCAGCATCGTTAGCAAATTGCTTCTTCAAATCGTCTTCCTTAGTCCCAGTGATTTGGAAGTACATTTGTGGGCTGATCCCCTGTTGTTGCATACCAGCAAGGTATTGTTGCATTTGACGGTTAGTGTCATCGTCCAGCATTGCTTGTGGGATGTCTTGGATTTCAGCATTGGCAACGGCCTTTTCGATCGCAGCATCTTCAATGGCAGCCTTAGCTTGGTTGTCCTTGTCTTCTTGGAGCTGCTTCTTGGTCTTGTCCTTCAGTTCGTCAAGCGTGTCAACGTCTTCGTCAACGTCCTTGGCAAAGTCGTCATCCAATTCCGGAAGTTGCTTTTCCTTGATTTCGTGAATCTTAACCTTGAAGATGGCATCCTTACCAGCCAAGTTCTTAGCGTGGTAGTCTTCTGGGAAGGTAACCTTAACGTCCACATCATCACCGGAGTTGTGACCGATCAGTTGGTCTTCGAAGCCTGGAATGAATGAGCTGGAACCTAATTCAAGGGAGTAGTTATCAGCGGAACCGCCATCAAACTTCTTGCCATCAACGCTACCTTCGTAGTCGATAACGACCGTGTCGCCCTTTTCAGCTGGCTTGGCTTCCTTAAGAACCAATTCAGCTTGTTGTTGACGCTTCTTTTCAATTTCTGAGTCAACGTCGGCGTCAGAAACCGTGGTGTCTTGTTCAGGAACTTCCATACCCTTGTAGTCACCAAGCTTAACTTCTGGCATAACATCAACCGTAGCAGTAAGCGTCCAAGGTTGACCCTTTTCCATGCTCTTGATTTCGATTTGTGGTTGAGCAACTGGTTGGATCTTCGTTTCCTTAACCGCAGCACTGTAAGCATCTGGCAATACCTTGTTTAAAGCATCTTGGTAGAGAGATTCTTCACCGTACATTTGGTTGAAGATTTGGCGTGGAACACGGCCCTTACGGAAACCTGGCACCGTGATCTTCTTCCGGGTTTCAACGAAGGCTTCGTCGATTCCCTTCTTAATAGTGTCTACATCGATATCAAATGTCAATGTACCTTTGCTGGCATCGCTATCGCGTTCCCATTTTGCTGACATTTTATTTCCTCCAATAACAAATCAATTTGACCATCGCTACATTATTAATATAGGAATATAGGTTGGTCTGTACATACTTTATTAGTTTACCCTAGCTGTCACGCAATTGCAACCAATTGCCAGACATCGCAACGGTTTTATCATTTTTTAAATCAAAAAAGGAATCCGGCGAACCGAATTCCTTTTATTAAAAGCCTAATTGAAAACTAGTCTAACACTTCTGATACCACACCGGCACCAACAGTGTGTCCACCTTCACGGATAGTGAACTTCAGACCCTTTTCAAGGGCAACTGGCTTTTGCAAGTTAACAGTGAACGTTACGTTATCACCAGGCATAACCATTTCTACACCATCTGGCAATTCAATAGTACCAGTAACATCAGTAGTGTGGAAGTAGAATTGTGGACGGTAGTTGGAGAAGAATGGCGTGTGACGGCCCCCTTCTTCCTTGGTCATAACATAAACTTCACCCTTGAAGTTCATGTGAGTTTGGATAGAACCTGGTTCAGCAAGAACTTGACCACGTTGTACTTGGTCGTGAGAAATACCACGAAGCAAGATACCAACGTTGTCCCCGGCTTCACCAAGGTCAAGAGTCTTGTGGAACATTTCCAGACCAGTAACAGTTGACTTCAGAACATCTTCAGTCAAACCAACGATTTCAACTTCGTCACCGATCTTAACAGTACCACGGTCGATACGACCAGAAGCAACAGTACCACGACCAGTGATAGTGAAGACGTCTTCGACAGGCATCATGAATGGCTTGTCAGTAGGACGCTTTGGAGTTGGAATGTAGTCATCGATAACGTCCATAAGGTGAAGGATAACCTTTTCTTGTTCTGGGTCACCTTCAAGGGCCTTAAGAGCGGAACCACGGACAACTGGAACATCGTCACCAGGGAAATCGTATTCGTTAAGAAGGTCACGAACTTCCATTTCAACCAAGTCAACCAATTCGTCATCGTCAACCAAGTCAGTCTTGTTCAAGAATACAACGATGTATTGAACACCAACCTGACGGGCAAGAAGAATGTGTTCACGAGTTTGTGGCATAGGACCATCGGTAGCAGCAACAACCAGGATAGCACCATCCATTTGTGCGGCACCAGTGATCATGTTCTTAACGTAGTCGGCGTGACCTGGCGCATCGATGTGTGCGTAGTGACGCTTTTCAGTTTCGTATTCAACGTGGGCAGTGTTGATAGTGATACCACGTTCCTTTTCTTCTGGAGCGGCATCGATATCAGCGTAGTCTTCTTCCTTTGCCAGACCCTTAGCTGCCAGTACCTTGGTGATAGCAGCAGTTAAAGTAGTCTTCCCATGGTCAACGTGGCCAATAGTACCAATGTTTACATGGGGCTTTGTACGTTCATAATGTTCTTTTTCAGCCATTAATGAAAACCTCCTGTTAATTTACAAGTATAATGTCAGTTATTTCAAAAAAACAACTGACACACCCTTGGGAATATTGTACTACTTCTTTTCGCCAATTGAAAGCTTTATGTCAACGGCTTGAAGAAGAATTCTTAAATATAATATCAACTATCCCCTCGTTTGTAAATAAATTTGCCGATGTTTTTCGTCTAAATTAGAAAAACTTCATTTTCCCGCTTGGGACAGCGTTGAAATCAGCGTCATCAAGCGTTGTTGCCACTTTTCTGCCGCCGTATCATTGCCGCTCTCCTGACCATTTAGCGTCTTCAACAAGACCTCCGCCCACTCTGTCGGATTTGTAATTATGTTGGCCGCGCGGGGAAATAAGAACATCAGCTGTAATTCCAACTGCTGTTTAGCCATTTGAAAGCTGATCGCATCCTGATCGCCTAATCGATCCTTGATTATCTGCCGGACCGTCTTAATTGCCGGCACTTCATCCTGGGCTGTCATTTCAGCTGGGTTCACCTGGTACTCATGGTTATCAATCCAGAGATAATCCAATTGAGTGTCGACCCCGAGTTTGCGCAGGTTTTCAATAATGTCAGCCTTGATCAGGTAATGAACAAAGGGATCGTGAAGGACAAAACGGGTGCCCAGGATAAAATCATCCAGCGGTAAGGCGTAGGCCTCATTCAAGCGCTGCCGCTGTTCCAGCAAATCACCGTCGCCCAGATGATAAAAAATCTTCAGCCGCTGTTGGATCGTCTGCTGGTACTTTGTCTGAGCGATCTGTTCGCCATCGCAAACCAGCTTATCCAGGTCTTGTTGCCACTCTGCGGGACCATTGGCAATAAAAAGCCGGGCCAGCATGAAGCGCTGGTTTTGCACCATAACCTTTACCGCCAGTTTGGCAAACTTCTCAGTTTGATAAAACAGCTCGGGCTCCTCCACAACATTGCTGAGCGCTTGAACGTATTGATGATCTTTATAAAGGACCCGTACCAGTTGGCGAGTGGCATCGGGATCAGCAGTCTCCGTGACTAGGGGATCGAGGATGTCGCCAGCCGACCCCCACTTCTCCTGTTTAATGAGTTTTTCCGCTTGCTGGTAACGTTTTGCCTGTCCTTCATTCATCATCTAATACCCCCTCATAAACAAAGAAGTGCCCAGCTGAGCACTTCTTCGGTCAATTTATTTTTTTGCCTTGGCGTTTTGCTTCTCACGTTTGCGGCCACGGCCCCGGCCACCGCGATGATGGCCCTGTTGTTTTTCCTTTTGATTATTGTTCTGGTTGTTGTCCTTCTTGGCCTCGCCTTTGCTCTTATTCTTACGCTTGGCGTGCTGGTTGATCTCCATGATCACTGGCAGAATAACCGGGTGCCGCTTGGTCTGATCAAAGAGGAAGCGGTTCAGTTTTTCCCGGACGTCCTGCTTCAAGTGGCTCCAGTCGAATTCCTTCTGATCGAGGTTATCCTGGACCACCTTTTCAACCAGGTCGGCGCTCTGCTTCATCAACTGGCGATTGGTCTTAACGAAGACAAAGCCTCGTGAAGTGATCTGCGGCCGGGCCACGATCTTCTTCTTTTTCCGATCAATGGTGGCAACTACGACAAAAATCCCGTCCTCAGACAGCACCCGCCGGTCACGAAGAACGATGTTACCAATATCACCGATCCCGGTCCCGTCGATCATGGTGTTACCGACATCGATGTGGTCACCGACATGGAACTCACCATTCTTATAGGTAAGAACATCCCCCTTGTTGGCGATGAAGATATGGTCGGCTGGAATACCAACCTCTTCTGCCAGCTCAGCATGCCGGTCGAGCAGCCGGTATTCACCCTGAATTGGGATGAAGTATTGCGGCTTCATGAAGTTGAGCATCAGCTGTTCATCATTCTGGTTGGCATGACCAGATGGATTGAGGTCGTCAGAGATGAACTTAACCTCGGCTCCGGTCCGGTAGATCATGTCCTTGGTCTTTTGAACTTCCGTCTCCTGAGCGTAAGAAGGCGTCGTGGTGACAAAGACCAGGTCTGTATCAGTCAGGTGCAGCTTAGGGTTGTCACCACCGGCAATCTGCTGGAGGGACTTGATTGGTTCACCCATCTTCCCGGTTTCCAGAATAACCATTTGGTTTGGTTCCAGCTTGTCAGCTTCCTTCATGCTGATCAGCAGACCCTTTGGCAGCTTCAGTTTGCCGAGGCTCATTGCCGTGTTGATGATCTGTTCAATGTCCTTGCCAGACAGAACCAGCTTCCGGTCAACGGCCACGGCCGCGTTGATGATCTGCTGAACCCGCATGATGTTGGAAGCCACGCTGGCTACAATGATCCGCCCGCTTTGGTACTTGAAGGTTTCCTTGATGTATTCACCAATGTCCTTCTCCCGAGCAGAGATACCGGTGATGCCAGCCCCCGCGGAATCACTCAGCAGGGCCAGGACACCCTGGGAGCCAATTTCAGCCAGCCGGGCCAGGTCAGTTTGGTAGCCCTTGGTAGCAGTCTGGTCAAACTTGAAGTCCCCGGTGTAAACGATGTTGCCGGCACTCGTCTCAATAACAACCCCAAGCGTTTCAGGAATCGTGTGGGTTGTCTGGAAGAATGAAACCGTCACGTCGTCAAAATCAATTGCCGTAGAGGCATCGACAACGTGGAAGTCGTTGAACTTTTTAACTTCCTTGTGCCCCTTCACGGCCAGCTTAGCCAGGGCAATCGTCATCTCACTCCCGAATACCGGAACATTGAAGTCCATCAAAAAGTACGGCAGGGCCCCGATGGAATCTGCATGACCGTGCGTCAGAAATACGCCGACGATCCGGTCCTTATGTTCGCGGAGGTATTCCCAGTCCGGAATCACAACATCGATCCCCATCAACTCGTTTTCCGGGTATTTCAAGCCGGTATCCAAGATGAAAATTTGCTTGTCAACTTCAACTGCGTACATGTTTTTTCCGTTTTCGCGGACACCGCCAAACGGAATAATCTTAATGCTATTACTCATTAAGTAATTCTCCTTTTATTTAGTTTTGAACTGTCTACCGTTTCAAATAACGGCAAGATTTTTAATTTCGTTCAGGATTAGCTATTCATATCTTACCACAATCAAAGTTAGCATTGGAACCAAACCGGTTAGATTGACCAATAAAAAAAGCGCCCCAGTTCCATAAAGAACTGAAACGCTGAATAGCAATGATATTAACGACGAAGACCCAATGCCTTGATCAATTCACGGTAAGCAGGAAGGTCAGTCCGACGAAGGTAAGCCAGAAGGTTACGACGGTGACCAATCTTCTTCATCAAACCACGTTGTGAGTGGTAATCGTGCTTGTGAGTCCGAAGGTGTTCGTTCAATTCGTTGATGTCAGCAGTTAAGACAGCAACTTGAACTTGGGTTGAACCAGTGTCACCTTCGTGCGTTGCGAATTGCTTGATAATTTGATCCTTACGTTCTTTTGAAATAGCCATGCTATTTTCCCACCTTTCAAATATATTGATGCGCCTAGTTCTAAGTATAGCGTCGGTGAGGATCGCTAAACTGAGAAGAGGCAATGGTTAAATTACCTTTAACACTATAACCGATTATCGCTCCGCTTGCAAGCGTTCAACAAAATCCCTTCTTAATGCCGCCGAAACTATTGCATTGCCCGCCAGTCTTTTGTATAATGAAAAACGTTGAAAATTCTGGTCAACTGAATAACCGGGTAATGGAGGTGAAACTCATGCCAATTATTAAGTCAGCAATCAAGCGTGTTAAAACTAGTGCCAAGGCCGAAGCTAAGAACGCTTCTCAATTAAGCCACATGCGGACTGCTATCAAGAAGTTCGACAAGGCAAAGCTTGCTGGTGAAGATGACCTTGAAAAGTTATACAAGGATGCTATCTCAGCAATTGACCGTGCACACTCCAAGGGCCTTATCAAGGCTAACAAGGCTGCACGTGACAAGTCACGTTTATCAGCTCGTTACAACAAGTAATGACCGATAACGGCAACAGGTAATCGATACGATTGCCTGTTTTTTAGTTTAAACGCAAACAGCAGCAGCGGCGAACGATTTGTTCACGGTTGCTGCTGTTTTTATTTTGCTACCCGCGCCTGGTGGGCATACTGAAGCATAAAAAGCTGGAAAAGCAGGGCTGGGTCGCGCTGGGTCGTCTTGAGGGCCCGTTCGATCCGGACTAAACCCAGGTAGGCATTCTCCAGGGCTAACAGGGAGAAGTTGCGGGCCGTCCGCAACCCGAGTTTGACCCGGTATGGGTGAACATTGAGCTGCTTGGCCAGGTTGCCCTGGCTGAGGCCGCGGCTGCTCAACACTTTCAGCTGAATCAGCAGCCGGAACTGCCCCACCAGTACAGCGTTGATCCGCAGAGGCTGCTGCTGACCAGCCAGCAGCTGACGGTACAGGCTGAGTGACTTGACCTGGTCGTGCCGAAGAACCGCTGTCACCAGGTCAAAGACATTTTCGTCAAGCGACTGTGGAACCAGCGCGGCCACCTGTTGCTGAGTAATATACTTATCCTTATAGGCCAGAATCTGCAACTTGGCCAGGTTAGCGATCATCAGTCCATAGTCGGCATTGGTACGCCGAACCAACTCGTCGACCGCCGCCTGATCGATTTGGAAGCCAGCATCCATCAAACGGCCCACGACCTGCTGACGGGCCTGCTGCTCGTTCAGTGGCGCCGCACTAATCGTCACAGCGGCCTTTTTGAGGTCCTTAACAATTCCCTTGCGGCCGTCAAGTTTCTCGTATGGTGCCAGGATTACCAGGATGGTGGTCATCTCGGGGTGATTCAGGTAATGCTTGAACGAGTCCAGGTCATGGTCAATCTTTCCCCGCTTCTTTTCACCGGTGAGAAAGTACGGCTTGTTGATCACCACCAGCCGCCGCTCCCCGAAGAACGGGGCCGACATCGCATCATCTAGTGCCGTGGCAACCGGGGTGGTCTCCATGTCGTAACGCCCGACATTCATCACCTGCTCAGCCGATGGAATCAGACTCAGAAACTGGTCAAGGGCCTGCTGCTGCAAAGCTTGCTGCGTTCCCAGCACCAGGTAGATTGGCGCTGGACTCGCCTTTTTCAATTGTTGAGACAATTCGGTAATGTCCATTTCAGTTCTTCTCCTTTAAGTGTAGTCTGCCAATGACCGCGCTGCCGCGTATATGCATATCTGATCATCCCGTACTGCTGGGTCGAAAGGATTTTTATCTGGCGCTGCCGAAGACTCGCCACTACCTCGTCATTGGGATGGTGGTAACGATTGAAACGCCCTGCCGAGATGATTACCCACTGTGGATGCAGCTGATCCAAAAAGCGTTCATCGCTGGCCGTCCTGCTGCCGTGGTGCCCCAGCTTCAAAATATCGGCATGCAGTCCTGGATAGTGCTCAAGAACCGCGCACTCACCAGCCCGGTCCAGGTCACCGGTGAAGACAAATTGTTGGCCGCCGAAACGGCCGGTCAGCACCATCGAATCCTCATTTTTTGCCTCGCCGGGAGCGAACGGGTGCAGGATCTTCAGATTCGGGTCAATGTTAGGATGCTGATCCGTAACCGGAATAATCTGCGGCTGATTAACCGTCCCCACCTTTCGGGTCAGTACCGGTTGTTTCTCCATCCCCGCCGGGACCGCAACCCGACTGACCCGCATGTTCTGAAGGACCGTCGGCAGGTAGCCAATGTGATCGGCATCCCGGTGACTGAGGTAAATGGTATCAATATGGTCGATTCCCCGGCTCTTCAGATAATTAATACTGGTCCGGGTGGCAACATCACGGGTGCGCACCGGTTGACGCCGGCCAAAATTCAATTTTCCACCGGTATCGATCATCATTACATGCCGATTAAAGGGTTCCCGAATGATAATACAGTCTCCCTGCCCGATATCCACAAAGTTTACCTCACCAGTAAGCGGCAGGTGGATCACTAGAAAGCAGCTAAGATATGTTAAGGACAGCATCAGCCAGCGCCGCGCACTTCGATAGCTGCTGATGCACCAGAGCGTCAAGAGGAACAGTACCGTCGCCATCCAGAAGGCCGGCTTGCCAAAGACCACTTCACCCGGTAGCTGGGCAACCAGTCCCACCAGCCGCTGGAAGAATAAAAGTAGCCGATTCACCAGCTCGCCAACTGCCGGCACCAGCCAATAGGTCCCCGCACTCACCAGAACCAACGGAAAGAGCACGAATGAAAACAGTGGAATCATTGGATAGCTGATTACCAGACTGAGCCAGTGAAATTCAAAGACATAGCTCAAAATTGCCGGCAAACTGGCTAGGCTCAGGAAGAGGCACTGCCTCAATGCCGTAATCTGGCGATCCATCACCTGGAGCAGGAACGATAACAGGTAGCTCAATTGGCCGCCCAAACTGAGCAGGACTGCGGGCTCCCAGGCCATTCCAACCAACAGGCTCAGTGCCCAGCTGTCCAGGCGGTCAAGCTTCAAGATGTCCTGCAGCAGCCCCGCCTCGGCCATAATCACCGCCCGAATCAGGCTCGGCGCGCCCCCGGCAACGATTAGGTAGAACGGCAATGCCAAAATCAGCAAGCCATCGACCAGCTCACGGTCCAGCCACAGGTACACACCGAGCCAGCGCAGAATCGTGACCAGCAGGACCACGTGCATCCCCGAAATACAGAAAAGATGAATCACGCCGAGCTTTTTGACATCTGCCATCAGCTGGTCATTGGCCGCGCTATTCCGTCCAATGATTAACTGCTGACAATATCCAGCCAATGGTTCCGGCATCCGGTTAAAGTAATTGCTCAACCGCCAGCGCCAGCAATGGCACCGGTCGCAGAGTCCCCGTTGCGTCACGTTCCTGACTAATGGTGGTTGGTCAAGCCGAACCTGATTATAGACCCGCCGTTGCTGATAGTAGCGGCATAAGTCAAATTCATTTTCGTTGGTGGCAGGCATCACCGGCTGGATCATCCCCGTCAGCTGCCATTCGGTTGGCCGGTCAAGGCAGCGAAACTGGTCAAGCAACTGGGGATCCCGCACACTAACGGCCAGGGATTCACGGGTCTTAGACTGCTGGTCTGTTCCGACGGCCGTCACAAAACCATCTTGAACCTTGATATCATCCGGTAGCACTTTAACCACCTGGGTAACTGGGTGCCGATCAACGACGGTTTTCCTGCTAATTTGGCGTTGAAAAGACCAACAGATCCCACCCGCAACTACGATACTCAAGCAGCAGGCCAGCAGAACAGCCGGCCGTCGCAGGCAGCAAACCCGCAACAGGAGGTAGGCGGTAAATAGCCAGCAGTACGGCTGCGGCCCAAGAATTGCGACAGTCACCGACCCCATCACCAGGGCCGGAAATATCCAGTAATGACGAATTTCTTCTATTGCTCAGGGCGAATATACTGTCCCAAGCGAACCTCATCTAGAATATCGTCATCAAGCTTGATTTGGTGGAGGTGGATGTTCTTAAGCTTAATCAGCTTCATTGCGTAATCATCATTGTGGTAGTTGCGAATGTAGTTGATCTCTTTAATTCCTGCTTGCAGAAGGCTCTTAGTGCATTGCAGACAAGGAAAGTCAGTCACGTACAAGCTGGCTCCGTCCATTGAGATCCCAAACTTAGCGCACTGCAGAATTGCATTCATTTCGGCGTGAATGGTCCGGACACAGTGTCCGTCCCGCAGGTAGCATCCGGCATCAATACAGTGTTCATCGCCAGAAACCGACCCGTTGTACCCACCGGCAATAATCCGTTTATCCCGCACAAGGACGGCCCCAACGGACAGGCGGTTGCACGTACTGCGCGAAGCGAGCAGTGCCGCCTGAATCATAAAGTACTGATCCCAATCAATTCGCTTTCTTGCCATTTTTCGTCACTCCTTTGTCTGATATAGTATAGCAAAGAATCCACTCAAACCAAAAGCTAGACGGCCAACTGATCCTTGATTTTCTCGACTGTCTTATCGCCAAACCCGCTTACCTGCTTTAGTTCATCCACCGACTTAAATTGCCCATGCTGCTCACGATACTGCAGGATCAGGTCCGCCTTCTTGTCCCCGATTCCGGTAATTTGGCATAGCTGCTCCTTCGTCGCCGTATTGAGGTTAATAATTGCTGCCCCGCTGGCTGAACTTGCACTGCTGACATTAGCCGTTCCTACCGCACTGGTTCCGGGCATCGTTTCACCGTTCACCGGTACATAGACAACCTCCTGGTCAGCGAGCTGTTTAGCAAGGTTAACCTGTTTCATATCGGCATTGTCCATAATCCCGCCAGCTGCAGCCACGGCTTCATTTACCCGGGAGCCGCCTTTCAGCTTATAGATTCCCGGATGCCTGACCGCACCCTTCACATCAACACAAACCTTGCCACCGACCGAAGATGCCGTTGACATGACTGCGCTGCTTGTTGAACCGATTGCCATGGTCTGCTCAATCTGATCGGGCGCTTCTGCGGGCCGCTTCATTAGCCACGCGCCTACTAGTCCTAATACGGCAACCAGGATCAGCAGTTGATATCGATAGCTTTCCCAAATTTCCTTCAGACGTTCCATTACATCCCCCTCCCATATAATAAATACGGGAAAATATTAATTTGATACATAAAAAATACCTCACAACTGTTAGCATAATTGTGAGGCATTCTAATTTAGTAGGAATAAATCATCTTAGTAACGACGCTTATTCATCCCTGCCAGGCCAAACATCATCAGCAATGAAACCAGGCCAAGCCCAGTGGCTGCATTGACGTTACCAGTTTGTGGCAACTTGTTTGACGGCTTTTCAGGCTTTTGAGGTTCATTTGGTGTATTCGGGGTATTTGGCGTGTTAGGGGTGTTAGGAGTATTCGGCGTGTTTGGAGTATTAGGGGTATTTGGCGTGTTTGGGGTGTTCGGAGTATTAGGGGTATTTGGCGTGTTTGGGGTATTAGGGGTGTTAGGAGTATTCGGCGTGTTTGGTGTGTTTGGGGTGTTTGGGGTGTTCGGAGTATTAGGAGTATTTGGCGTGTTTGGGGTGTTTGGGGTGTTTGGGGTGTTTGGGGTGTTTGGTTCACCTGGTTCATGTGGAACTAAGCCGTAACCACCAATCGTATCCCAGTCAGTAGGCTTGCCCCATTCACCAGGCAGAGCAGCACCGTTAGCAGCATCCTTATTAAGAACACCCTTCATATTATCGTTCTCGCTGGTGTTGTCCCAAATCCAGTCCCCCTGGTTGGTCATCCGTGCTAGAACCGTCGTCGTGTTATCTGGGTTGACTTGGACCAAGAAGCTTGGGGCCCAGGTTGAGTCCATGCCCTTTCCAGCAACTCCACCCCGGTTTGTGATGTATGAGGTAATCAGAACTTGATCAGGGTGTCCCTCAACGGGTACTGCGTAGTATGAGTAAGTTGCTGTTCTCCAGTTTGCGGGAACGGAGGCAGTTAAGACAACGCCAGAATCATTTAATGGCTTGTAGCCACCCGTTAACTTGTCAGAAACGTAACCAACCATGACAACGTTGTCACCAACAGTCTTGTCAGCTGCGTTCCAAGCATCATCATTGGTACCACGGTTCAACCTAGTAGCGGCAAAAAGATAGTACTTATCACCCAGCTTAACAACATCCGGACGTTCAATTTCATCACTAACCATCGGTGCAGTAACCAAAGGCGTGTAAACTTCACTGACCTGAGGATTCTCAATATCATTATTAAGCTTTAAGATCCCGATAGCAGCATTGGCCCAAGATGCCCGGCTGTTCATATCAGCATTGGACAAGAGGTGGAAGAAGTTATCGACGTTGAACTTGTCGTCGCCACCATAGTTTTGCCAATTGAAGATTTGTTCAGGTCCTTGGTAGTTTTCAAGACCCGTACTTGCTTCAAAGATCAGATAACGGTTACCATCATTATCCTCAATGACGTGTGCATCACGCATTGCAATATTGTCGGCACCCTTATTAGTTGCGCGCCATTGCTTGTAGGTTTGGTAGTGGTAGCCATCCCCTTCAAACACAATGTGATCGTTAGCAACATGGTCAATTGAAACCGTACCATCTTCGTCATTATGATTCAGATAAATTGTTGCACTAGCAAGTTTCTGATGGTTCGTATTATTATCGCTTGTATCAACTCGTGTGTAGAACAGTTGAATTGTCCCATCCGGGTTGACGGTTGCGGATCCGGACCATTCTTGACTAACGGGGGTAGCATTATAACCGAAGATCGGTCCGGCATTCTTCCAGTCAGCCAAGTTATTATCACCATATTTATTGTAAAGCAGGTAAATGTGATTATCGTTTACGTTTGGAATCCCCATCCTGGCGATAACTAATTGATAACCATTCCAGTTAGAAACATAACCCGTCTTAATGTCTTGAACCGGCCATGAATCCCAAACATCCATGTCCACAATCTGGCCGGTTTGAGCATCACGGGTATGAGCGGCAGGCATATTCTGAATTTGCTTAGCGTTAAAGAATGGAACTGCATAACGCGGGTCTTGTTTGATCAGCGTATCAGCGATCTTCTTAAAGTCGTTGTAAGTCATCTGGGTACCCGTCTGGGCATGCTTAGAGAAGTTAATTTCATTTAACTCCTTAATCTGCTTTGGCGTCAGGGTTGAAGGATCGATTCCCGCATTCTTAACGACAGCTGCCGCTTGGGAATTTAAGCCCGTTGACTGACTCTCTGTCATTTGGTGAGCAGGCTGGGCAGTTTGCTCAGTATGCTCTGCATTATTAGTGGTGTTTTCCTTAGCAGGAGTCTCATTCTTAGCTGTGCCGGCAGCCGGTGCGTCTTGCTTTTGCGCAGCTGCGGGTGCAGTTGACTTCTGAACATTCGAATTGCTTGCATCTGTGGTCTGCGTGGCAGGAGCAGATGATTGGCTTACAGCAGCTGGTTGCGGGCTACCCAGACTAGCCACGCTGGACTGTGCGGCTGCCTCATGACCACTGGCAGCAACCATTGAACTGCTTTGACTAGCATCAACTGATGAAGCGGTAGAACTTATCCGCACTGGCCGTCATCCCCCAGGCCAATACACTAGCAGATACTAAGGCAGCAACTGCCCACTTTTTACCAGCCTTGTACATTTTCTTATGTTCTTTGTATTCCATAAAGATCCCTTCCTAAATAATTGCTAAACGTTTGACATTTGACACAAATAAAGTATCACGAATTTATCGAATTGGCAGATTGTAAAATTTAAGTTGAACAATTAAGTGGACAGAAAAACCCATCAAGGTCTTTAATGGTGTTACCACACAATCCATTAGAAAGAAGGTCCTTGATGAGCACTTATCATTCCAGAACCGTGTTGTCATTGAAACGCTTCATAATGAAGGACGTTCCTTGCAATACATCGCTAACTACTT
>NZ_CANCWK010000020.1:0-27050 GCF_947381495.1 Limosilactobacillus galli
GGCCTATCTATGCAAATTGTGGTTCAAGCACTCATCAGAAGGGTGTTTGCTCACAAGCCACGTCCTTTAGGGCGTGGCGGTTGACTCACAGAATATTTACTTGTACCGGCGGACAATATCATCGCGGATGATCCGGCTGCCGTACTGGTGGCGCAGGTTGGCCAACCGGCGGCGAGAAAAGGCGTGGCAGAGGATCGGGATGCCCCATTGTTGCTGCAGCCCCATCAAGACTGCCAGATAATCTTCATCGCTATACTGGTCGAAGGGAAGGTGACAGATGATGGCGGTGGTGATCCCCGTGCCCACCCGTTTCTGGGCCTCAACGGTGATCACGTAGTTGCGGCTGATTTCAACAATCGATGTCCAGAGGTTTAACCGCCCCGACGAGTGCTGCTGGAAGTCGGCAATGGTCTGGTTGCCCTGCTTGATCATCGCCTTAATCTCGCTATCCTTGGCCATGGGCATTCCCCTTTCTGGTGACGGCGCGAATATTTCTGAGTGGTATCTGGGGGCCGTCTGCAAAATAGGCGACCTGCTGAGCCCAGTTTACATGGTCCAGAGTGCCCCGGTAGTGTTCGTAGTAGCCGCTCTCCCCGTTGAAGTAGGTGAGCTCCAGCCTGACCGCGTCACCTGTCGGCAACTGGTGGAAGAAGTCAAAGATTGCCTGTTCCTCCGCCCCGGTCGGGTATTTCTTGTTCACGTACCGTTGGGCGATCTTGTTGAGCAGCTCATGGTAGCCGGTGAGGGCCGCAAACGGGGCGAACTGGCCGGCCCGATCACGCCCGGTCATCGGCAGGTGGGCGTGGGAGACATGCCGTGGCTTGT
The DNA here is from genome assembly GCF_947381495.1 of Limosilactobacillus galli. NCBI lineage: Bacteria > Bacillati > Bacillota > Bacilli > Lactobacillales > Lactobacillaceae > Limosilactobacillus > Limosilactobacillus galli. Next base: position 826 of record NZ_CANCWK010000020.1, read on the forward strand.
CCATAATGTCATTATAACGGCTGGTGTCGTTGAACTGGGCCTGTTCGGCTTGCCATTGCTTTTTATCGATCATGCCTGATGGCCTCCAATCTCCTTGTTACGTTTCTTGGCAACGGCCCCGTCCTTGAGGTCTGCAGCCCGGATGATGGCGTTCTTACCGAAGTCTTGCTGCGTCTTCAAGATCAGCTTCTGCAGCTTGTAATCTTGGTCGCGCTGGGCCTGCTGCTTTTTAGCCGCTTGAACGGTCTGCTCCGGGTCGCTGAAGAGGTCCAGCTGCTCGGTGTATGTCCGCTCCTGGGCCTGGCGGTGGTTGACCAGGTGGTTGGCGGTGACGGTGACTCGGCGGATGGTGAGCTGGTGGTGGAAGGACTGGTCATAGGCGGTCAGAAAGTGGGCCACCAGTTCGGTCGGTGAGGCAGTCGGCACCTTGAAACTGATCTTCTGGTGGTCGGGATGGGGAACGTCGCGGCCGTAGAAGTCCTTGGTGATGGCGCCGTGGTAGTCATGTCCCGGTTGCAGGTTCTGGGCATCATAGTTGACAGTCAGCGAGAATTCATCGGCTACCAGGTCCCGCTTGACCATCTGGAGGCAGAGCATGTTGGCCATCTCCTGGACGACGATCCGGCCTTCTTGGAAGGTGTAGGGGCGGGGAAGGACGATGCTGGAATAGAGCCCGTGGTCATCGGAGTGGTAGTGCTTGATATCGTCGATGATGGCGGACTCGTACCCCCAGGCGTGGTCAATCAATAGCTCCGCATTCTTGCCGAACTCCCGGTAGAGGGTTTCCTCGTTCTGCGGGTCGGAGAGGGTCCCCAATGAACAGCGGGCAATGTCGCCCATCGTAAGCAAACCGAGCTTGGCCAGGCGCTTGGCGTAACCGCGGCCGACCCGCCAAAAATCGGTGATCGGCTGGTGGGCCCAGAGAAAGCGGCGGTACTTCTGTTCATCCATCTCGGCAATCCGGACCCCGTCTTTGTCGGCCGGAATTCGCTTGGCCACGATGTCCATGGCCACCTTGGCGAGGTAGAGGTTATCCCCGATTCCGGCAGTGGCGGTGATCTTGGTCTCGGCCTGGATCACCTGGATGATCTCCTTGGCCAGGTCGTGCGCAGTCGTGTGGTGGCTGGCCAAGTAATCGGTGATGTCCATCATGACCTCATCGATGGAGTAGGGATGGATCTTAGCCGGCGGCAGGTAGCGGAGGTAGATCTCGTAGACCTTGGCGCTCCTTTGCAGGTAGAAGGCCATCCGGGGTTGAACGATCTTGTATTCGATCTTGAGACTGGGTGAACGGAGGAGTTCATCGCGGTAGATCGATCCCCAGGCGGCTAAGCGGTGGTCGCTCGCCTGCTGTGCCCGTTGACGGTTGAGCTCGGCGACCCGCTGCTCGACCTCAAACAGGCGGGGCCGACCGGGGAGACCAAACTTCTTGAGGGCCGGGGAGACCGCCAGGCAGATGGTCTTGCTGGTGCGGCTGGCGTCAGCGACCACTAAGTTGGTGTTTAAGGGATCATAACCCATATCGGCGCACTCGGCTGAGGCGTAGAATGATTTCAGGTCAATTGCCAGGTAAGTCGCCACTGCAGATTCTCCTTTCTTGCTTGTTGATGTATCTATTATACTGGATACCTAAATAGCGAACAAGCGTTTGCAAATACGAGCTGCGGGAGACTTGCCTTTTAACTGTAAAAGGGCTTAAAATATAAGCATATTTAGTAGCGTGAGCACAGCGAGGAACGGTTGGTGTGAAGGTTCTCAAAGCGTGAAGTGGTTACAACTTAATAACCTTATATTAAGAGTGGCAAATGATTTTGCAATTTAGGTGGCACCGCGCGCAAGCGTCCTATTAGTCAATGGCTAATAGGGCGCTTTTATCGTTTAAGGAGGAATTAATTATGACAGAAAAGAAACACGTAATCTTAACTGGTGACCGGCCAACGGGTAAGCTGCACATTGGACACTACGTTGGTTCCCTCAAGAACCGGGTGGCCCTGCAGAATACCGGCAAGTACGACACCTACATCATGATCGCCGACCAGCAGGCTCTGACCGATAACGCTCGCGATCCGGAGAAGATCCGTCACAGCCTGCACCAAGTGGCCCTGGACTACCTGGCCGTGGGCATTGACCCCAAGAAGTCCACGATCCTGGTTCAGTCCCAGATCCCAGCCCTGAGCGAACTGACGATGCACTACCTGAACCTGGTTACGGTTTCTCGACTGAAGCGGAACCCAACCGTTAAGACGGAAATCACGCAGAAGAAGTTCGGTGAGAGTGTGCCAGCCGGTTTCTTCATCTACCCAGTCAGTCAAGCGGCCGACATCACCGCTTTCAAGGCCGACACCGTGCCGGTTGGTGATGACCAGGAGCCGATGTTGGAGCAGACCCGGGAGATTGTCCGGACCTTCAACCGGATCTACCAACAAGACATCCTGGTTGAACCAGAAGGGGTCTTCCCGCCAAAGGGTGAAGGACGGATCCCCGGCCTCGACGGCAATGCCAAGATGAGCAAGTCCCTGGGGAACTGCATCTACCTGTCTGATGACACCGACACCATCCAGAAGAAGGTCATGTCGATGTACACCGACCCAACCCACATCAAGGTCAGCGATCCCGGTCACGTGGAGGGCAACACGGTTTTCACCTACCTGGACATCTTTGATCCCGACAAGGAACACGTGGCTGAACTGAAAGAACAGTACCAAGCCGGGGGCCTCGGTGACGTCAAGATCAAGCGCCACTTAAACGATGTCCTCCAGGCCGTTTTGGAACCAATCCGGAAGCGGCGTGAAGAATATGCGGATAATCTGGACTATGTTGACCAAGTGCTGATGGAAGGCTCCGCTAAGGCCAATGAAGTTGCCAACCAGACCCTGAAGGAAGTTCGGGATGCCATTGGGATCAACTACTTTGGCTAGTCATAATTGAAATATTGAGTTAGGACTGCTTCCGGTAATTATTTACTGCGGGCGGTCTTTCTTTAATGTAAGAAAAATTTTTCCTGCTGGACAGTTATTAGTGTTTCACGGCACGGAACATGGTAACATAAAGAGGATGTTTTCTAAGAAAAGATAAAATTGAAAAGCGGAGGTGAAAATAGTGGAAAACCTCGCGATTGTAGACCTCGGCTCTAACTCGGCCCGGATGGCGATCACCGAAATCGCTCCGGATGGCCGTTTTCGTGAAATCAAGCGGGTCAAGGAGAATACTCGCCTGTCGGAAGGCATGGGGCGGGAAAAGATGCTGCAAGAGGACGCCATGAACCGGACCATCGCCGCTCTGAAGCGCTTCAAGAAGATTTACGAGGGCATGCCCCATACGCAGGTGCGGGCAATTACGACGGCGGCGGTGCGGCAAGCCCGCAACCGGCAGGAGTTTCTCAACCGGGTTCAAAAGGAGGTCGGAATTCGGCTCCAGGTCCTCTCAGGAAAGAAGGAAGCCTACTACGACTACCTGGGCGTGATTCGGACGATGAAGTTAAACCACTGTTTGATTCTGGATGTCGGTGGTGCAAGCTGTGAACTGGTGCTGGTCCAACAGCGCCGGGCGCGGGACCTGATCTCAATCCCGGTTGGGGCGGTGACCCTGTCGGAGCAGTTCCACCTCAATGGCTATGTGCGGTCCGCTGATCTTTTCCGGGCCCAGGTAGCGATGAACGAACGGCTGACCAAGATTCCCTGGCTGCGGTATGCGACCCGGGTACCAATTGTTCTCTTGGGTGGTGCCAACCGGACACTGGCCCGGATGACCTGGTCCTACCACCACCGTCACCGGCGGCAGCGGTCCATCCATGGCTACCAGCTCTCGTCACGGGTGGTGTTTGCCACTTACCGGGAGTTGCTGAACCGGAACCTGGCCCAGCGCAAGCGGATGCCAGGATTGGAACCAGAACGAGCAGATATCATTGTCGGGGGGATGTTGCCCCTGGTCAGTCTGCTCCAGCGCAACAGTGATGGCCGGGTGATCTTCTCGGAGAGTGGTGTCCGGGAAGGAATCATTACCGAATACGTTAATCAAAGGAAGCGACCGCAATGAGTGATTGGCAACACGGTTTTTATAAGGCCGATTCCCAGGCGCGTCGCGAACGACTGACCCAGGCCCTTCACTTGCCTCAATCGGTGACGAAGACCCTGGCTGACCGCGCGTCGACCCTGGGCAACGAGCTGGTGGAGAACTACCTGACGGATTACGGCCTGCCGGAAGGGGTGGGGTTGAACCTCACCGTCAATGGGCAGGAGTACGTTGTCCCAATGGTCGTGGAAGAACCCTCGGTGATCGCCGCAGCCAGTAATGGTGCCAAGCGGGTTCAGGCCAGCGGCGGTTTTACCGCTCCCAAGCAGCACCGGCAGGTGGTCGGTCAGGTCGTCTTGACCGACGTGGCCGATGTGCCGGCGACGGTTGAGAAGCTGACGGCCCAGCGCGACCACCTGCTGGCCGTGGCCAATGCGGCCCACCCGTCGATGCAGCGCCGTGGCGGGGGTGCCCAGTCAATGACGGTCCGGACCCCCGGCGACTTCATCAGTATTGACCTGGGAATCAACGTCTGCCAGGCGATGGGGGCCAACAGCGTTAACACCATGGCCGAGGCGGTTGGCCGCGAGTTAACCGCCCAGGGCTATCACGTCCTGGTTGCCATCCTGAGCAACCTGGCGACGAACAGTCTGCAGACGGTCAGCTGTGATGTTGACTTTGCCAAGCTGGCTACCAAGGAACAATCCGGTGAACAGGTAGCCCAACAGATTGCCAAGCTCAGCGCCCTCGCCCAGGTGGACCCGTTCCGGGCAGCTACTCATAACAAGGGGATCATGAACGGGATTGACGCCGTGATGATTGCCAGCGGCAACGACTGGCGGGCAATCGAGAGTGGCGCCCATACCTACGCTGCCCGCAGTGGTCAATACCGCGGGCTCAGCACCTGGCAGGTTGTCGACGGTAAGCTGCATGGTGAAATGACCCTGCCCCTGCCGGTGGGGGTGGTCGGCGGTTCGATCGGTCTGAACCCAATGACGAAACTCAATTATCAGATTAGTAAGATTAAGACGGCTGAAGAACTAGCGGCAGTAACGGCGAGCCTTGGTCTGGCACAAAACCTGGCCGCCCTGCGCGCCCTGGCAACAACGGGGATCCAGGCTGGCCATATGAAGCTCCAGTACCGTTCGCTGGCGGTAAGCGTTGGTGCCAAGCCGACGGAGGTTCCGCTGGTGGCGGCCCGGTTGGCTAAGTGTACCCACGTTGACCAGGAAACGGCCCGGCTGGTATTAGCTGAAATTAGAAAGGATCAATAATGAGCGAAGAAGAAATTAAGTTAAACGCGACAAACCAGGCCCTCCTGGATGAGATCAATTCCCTCTATCCGGATGGCACGGTCTTTGTCCAGTTCCACGGCAAGAAGTCCGGCTATGTCCGGCACGATCAAGCCACCCAGAAGACCCTGCCCGGCGGCCTCTTCATCATTGTGACCGACCTGACAGAGCCTAACTACACGGCTTCTCACGAGCTGCTCCACCTGTTGATGCTGCTCAAGGGCTTCCCGCAGATCTTCTTCCAGTTGTCGCTCGGGGACAAGGAACTCGATGAACAGATGATGATCATGTCCACGGACCTTTACAACGTGGCGATTCACCGGGTGGTGGTGGCCGAACAACGCAAGCACGGCCTGATCAATGACCAGATCGAAGAGGAATACTGGAAGGGGGTTGAACACACCCTGACCAAGGAGGGGGCCAAGGATGATGACGAGCGGACCCTGCGCCTGCTGACGATCCTCGATGCCCTGGTCTTCTATGGGGACCACTTTGACAAGTTTGCCGACCGCTTTAAGGAAAACTATCCAGAAGCCCTGGCGGCAGCCCAGAAGATCTATGACGAGATCACGGCCAAGCCAATCAAGTCGCCATTTGACATGCGGCGGACGATCATCAAGGTCTACTCCCTGTTTGATGAACAGATGCAGCAGTGGGGACTGCCAGCACTGCACAACAACGAATACACGACGGTTTCACCCGTGCTGAGTGAACGGCAGCTGCGGCTGGAGATGCGCCAGGTCTTCGAGATCTTCCATTCCGACATGAAGGAGCGGGGGGCGACTAAGCGGGCCTACGTTGGCTTGCGGCGGAGCGACCGCCAGAACTCCTTCACCATTGAAGCACCGCAGTCCAATGCGCCAGAGTACTTCAAGCGGGTTTACGACATGCCCGTGAAGAAGTTCCTGGAAGAACACAGCGTGCCATACATTGTAAGGAAGTGAGTCTATGAACGCGCAAATTCAGCAATTATTTGATAATGCCAAGCGGATCGTCTTCCTGACCGGGGCCGGGGTTTCCACGGCCTCAGGGATTCCAGACTTTCGCTCGGCTAATGGGCTCTACACCCAGGACAAGAACGCTGAGTACTACCTGAGTCACCGCTACTTCAGCAGTGATCCAGAGGGCTTCTACGAATTCTGCAAGAAGAACCTCTACTTCCCGGATGCTAAGCCGAACGTGATCCACAAGAAGCAGGCGGCCCTGACCAACCAGGACCGGGCGACGGTGATCACACAAAACATTGATAACCTCTATGAGGAGGCGGGGACGACCCACCTGATCGACTTCCACGGGAACCTCTACCACGTCTACTGTGAGAAGTGCGGTGAGACGGTGCCGGTAGCCGATTACCTGAAGAGCCGGCTCCATGCCAAGGACGGCGGCTCCCTGCGGCCCGACATTGTCCTCTATGATGAAGGAATCAAGCAGGACGACATTATGAATTCCGTCCGGGCCATGCAGTCTGCCGACCTGGTCGTGATCGTGGGAACCTCGATGAAGGTCTACCCGTTTGCCGGACTGCTGGAGTACCGGAACCCGAATGCTCAGGTTCTGGCGATCAACCAGCAGAAACTGAACCTGCCATGCGAGTTCACGATGGTGCAGACGGACGCTACCAAGTTCTTCGATGAGCTGCAGGTTTAACATTTTTTAACGCATAATAAAAAGCGGATCAGTGATGATCCGCTTTTTTGTATTCTCGGTTAATGATTAGTTGTGGGCGTTAAATTCCTTCTGGGCACCGGGCAGCTTGAAGGTGTTCTCGTATAGGTACTTGTTGGTCAGCTTTTCCAGGTAGCCATCGTCGTGGAGCTTCTGGAGTTCTTTGTTCATGGCCTGGGTCAGCTTCTTGTTAGCCGGGCTCTTGTGAAGGAGGAAGTAGGAGCTCTCCAGACCGATCGACTTGGAGGCGGTCAGGTTCTTGCCAGCAGGAGTCGTTTGAACAGACTTGTAGGCGGCGTAAGGGTAAACAGCCACGTCGTACTTGCCAGAGGCAACCTGCTTTAAGGCATCCCCAGTCGTCTGGTCACCGATTCCCTTGAGGTTGAGCTTGTTGTTCGGGTGCTGCTGGTTGTAGTTTTCCAGCAGGCTGTAACGCGCATCGCTGGTGGATACCGGTACCACGGTCAGCTTCTTCTTGGCGACTTCGGAGAGGGAGTTAGCCTTCTTGCCGTTTTTCCGTTCTACTAGGCGGAGGTCATCCAGCCCATTGGCCCGGGTGTGGTAGTAGTTGTTGAACCGTTGCTTGTTGTACCAGAAGTTGGACATGGCGACGTCGTACTTGCCAGACTGCAGACCGGCGAAGACCGCGTTCTGAGAGGTGAAGGTTGTCTTGAACTTGTATTGCGGCAGGTCGCGGTCAATCCGCTTGATCAGGGCACCATAGTAACCGCTGGCCCCGTGGTCGGTGTTGATGATGTATGGTGAATTACCGTTGGGAGCGGCGACGGTGACCGTCGTGGCAGCAGAGGCAGAACCAATTGTGGCGGACAGACCCAGAATGGCCAGACCAGCCAGGGCCGCACGGGTAACTAAATGTGATAACTTCATGATGATTGTTCTCCTTTATGTTTTAGGTGATTACTTGTTAAATTCAGCGTTGTAGGCCTTCTTGGCGCCAGGGAAGGCGAAGGTATTTTCGTGGATGTACTTCTTGGTCAGGTGTTCGAGGTAGCCGTCCTTGTACAGGTGGTCGATTTCCTTGTTCAGATCCTTAGTCAGTTGCTTGTTCTGGGCGTTCTTGTGAACCAACAGGTAGGCACTCTTCAAGTAGATGGACTTGGAGACGGCCAGCTTCTTACCGTTCTTGGTATTTTGCACCTCACGGAAGGCAGCGTATGGGTACATCGTCACGTCGTACTTGCCAGAAGCAACCTGCCCGAGGGCATCAGCCGTGGACTGGTCACCGAATGGCTTCAAGTCCACTTTTGGGCTGTGGGTGTCGTTGTAGGTCTTGACGACGGAGTAGAGGGCGTCGTCAGTGGCCAGCGGGACCATTGACATCTTATGCTCGGCGACCGGCTTCAGGGAGGTGGCGTCCTTCAGGTACTTGGCCTGTGGACTGTTCTTGCGGTAGATAATTCGGACGTCATCCAAACTCGTGGCCCGGGTGTGGTAGTAGTTGCTGAACCGCTGCTTGTTGTACCAGGAGTTGTTCAAGGCCACGTCGTACTTCCCAGACTGCAGACCCGAGAAGACCGCGTTTTGGGAGGTGAAGGTCGTCTTGAACTTATACTGCGGCAGGTCGCGGTCGATGCGCTTGATTAAATCACCGTAGTAGCCGGCCGGACCATGGTCGGTGTTGACGATAAATTCGGGATTGCCGTTCGGGGCGGCCACATTGACCGTGGTGGTTTTAGCGGCATGGGCGGTTACTGGGGTAGCGAGGGCGCTGGCAGCCAGACCGATAATAGTCAGTGACGTTATAATCTTGGATAATTTCATTATTATTTCTCTTCCCTCTTATTGAATATTAGTTAATAGCATAATGACGACGGAGACGGTCTTCGATCAGTTGGAAGATCTTGGCGAAAATCCAGCAGATGACGATATAGATGACAAGCGCGTCGGTGTAAGTCTCAAGGTACTTGAACCCGATCGATGAGACGATGTTGGCCTGTCCCATAATTTCAACCAGGCCGATGTTGTAGATCAGCGCGGTATCCTTGATCAGGTCCAGGAAGATGTTGGTAAAGTTGGGAATCAGGTTGGTGATCAGTTGCGGGACTACGATCTGGGTCATGGTTCGAAATGGCGTCATCCCAACGGCCAACCCTGCTTCATACTGGCGGTAGTCAACTGAATGGTAGGCAGACCGGATGCTCTCCGAAAGGTTGGCCATCGCGTTGAGCCCGTATGCTGAGAAGGCGATGACGATGGCGGGCAGACCATCCGGGTTGGTACTCCAGCCCCAGCTGCGCATCAGAACCAATAGCTGCGGCAGTCCGTAATAGACCACATAGAGTTGGACCAGGATCGGGGTTCCCCGAATGAAGGACACCAGGACCGCCAACACCTGGGATAGGACGGGAATCTTCTTCTCCCGGGCGATGGCGACCAGGATGGCGAGGATCAGGCCGACCAGAGTTGCCACCACCGCCACCAGGAGGGTGAGGGGCGCAGCCGATAGGATCTGACCGAATGACTCGCGGGCAAAGTTTAAGTCAAACACGTGTATTTCCTCCTTTCAATTAGGCGCGGATAGCGGCAAAACGTTTTCTGATCAACCGGAAGATCCCCTCGATGATCAGGACAATGACCCAGTAGGCTAGCGCCAGGAGGATGAAAATCCGGAGCTGGTGAATTCCGGCCGTCTGGTTGGAAAGGTTCGAGGCCTCGTTGTAGAGGTCATAGAGCCCCAGGACGTAGACCAGTGAGGTAGCCTTGACCAGCCCAATAACCAGGTTCTCAATATTAGGCAGGGCGATCATGGCTGCCTGGGGGATCAGGATCTGCCAGAAGGTGGTACGGTCGGGCAACCCGATTGACCGGGCCGCCTCCAATTGGCCGGGGTCAACGGACAGGTAGGCACTCCGGAAGGCCTCTGACAGGTAGGCGCTCCAGCCCAGCGACAGGCCCAGCACCCCGAAGGTCAGCCGCGTCCAGCCATCGATGTTGATCCCGATGGCTTTCAGCAGGACTGGCAGCCCGTAGTAGGCCAGAAGGAGCATCAGCAGTGGCGGCGTTCCCCGGATCAGGCCGAGGTAGAGGTGGGCGATCCCGGTGGCTGCCCGGTTCTTCCGCAGGTCCAGCCAGGTCAGAAAAAGCCCCAGGACTGTTGCGAAGATGAAGGAGAGCACTAGCAGGTAGAGGGTGTTGGGCAACCCCCGCAGGATCACACTCAATATTTTAGTGTTGCTCAATGGTGGTCGCCTCCCTTAGTTAGCGTCGCTTAGGGCGGTTAGGAACTGCGCGGTCCGCTTGTTCTGCGGGTGGTCGAACAGTTCCTGCGGTGTCCCCTCCTCGACGATCTTGCCCTCATCGAAGAAGACGATCCGATCGGCCACCTGTCGGGCGAAACCGAGCTGGTGGGTGACGATGATCATCGTCTGGCCGGCCTCGGCGAGCTTGCGCATGTCGCCAAGCACGGCGCCGACCAGTTCGGGGTCGAGGGCCGAAGTTGGTTCATCAAAGAGAATGATCTCCGGATTCAGCACCGTTGCCCGGGCAATCCCGATCCGCTGCTGCTGACCACCGGAGAGCTGGGATGGGTAGAGCTGAGCCTGCTTGCTGAGGCCCAGGCTGGCCAGTTCCTTGCTGGCGATGTCGTTAGCGTTATCCTTAGCCATCCCCTGGGCATAGATCAGACCCTCGGCGATGTTCTGCAGGGCCGTCTTGTTCTTGAAGAGGTTGTAGTTCTGGAAGACCATCGCAGAGTGGCGCCGGACCCACTGCACGTCTTTTTTTTCGGGCTTGGCCAGGTCGATCTGGTGGCCGGAGAAGTCCATCGAACCCTGGTCAGCGTGCTCCAGGAAGTTGAGGTTGCGCAGGAAGGTGGTTTTCCCCGACCCGGACGGACCGATCATGACGACGATCTCGCCCTTTTCGATCTGGAAGTCAATCCCCTTGAGGATCTCCCGGTCATTGAATGATTTATGCAAGTCTTTAACCGTTAGTAGCAAGTTCTTTCCTCCTTAATTGTGTGCGGCTTCGATGGCCCAACGCAGGTGGTCGTAGTCAATATCACGTGGAACCGTGCAGTCGGCACCGAGCAGGACGCCCTGGTTGCCGGTCTCAGCGATCAGCGCGTGGATCTTGTCTTGGATCTGCTGCTTGGTGCCGGAATAGAGGATCCCCTTGGTACTGTTGTCCAGGCCGCCCATTACCGGCCGGTCGCCGAAAAGCTTCTTGCCGGCGGCCAGGGAGTAGCCATCGGTTTCGGTCGCCCAGTTGATTACCTGCAGCGGGTAGTTGACGAACCAATCCAGGTGGTTGTCGGCGCCGTCAAAACCGCAGATGTGCAGGATGTTAAGCGGGGAGACGGCGTTGATGGCGTTCTGAACGTCGATATCGGTCGGCTCCATTACCTCTTCGAAGAACTTCGGGGTGCTGGTGCGTTCATCCTGGATCTCTTGGGTGCTGTAGTAGATCCCGTCGATGCTGGTGGTCATCAGGGCCTTGGCAACCTTCTTCTGGTCATCACTGATCACTTTCAGGACGTGGAGAACCAGCTGGGGATCTTCTTCGTACATGTCGGCGAAGCGCTTGTCGGCCAGTAGCAGTGGTTCCTGGTAGTGTTCAATCAACGCCCACTTCAGAAGAAACAGTGGTGAGAACATGGTGACAAAGGTTGGCCGACTGCCGGCAATCTGCTTTTGCTTTTCGGCCAGGGCTACCTGACCAGTCAGCCAGGGATCATCATTTGCGATTGGTCGTAAGTTATGGAGGTCGGTGATATTCTTGGGATCGTTAACGCCATGGAAGGGGTAGGGGAAGTAGCCATCAAGCATCGTCTTGGCGAAATCCACGTCAACGGCCTGGTAGTAGTCACAGTGGCCGTTCAGGTTGGTTGTCAGGACGCTGGGGGTAGTGGCGGCGTTGGTAAACTCGTTATCGGCGAAGTGACGCCAAAACGATGCAGGAACCTGGTCAACGGTTTCGTTATGTAATGCTTTTAGGACGGTTTCACGACTTAAACTCATAAATAATCACTCTTTCTAATTGAATACAAAAAACGCCACCGATCAATGACATGATCGGTGGCGTTTATCTACTTTAAGCGGGTTTTCGTGAGATTAAAAAGTCAACCTCAAAGAAAACGGCCAGCTGAACTCATGTCAGTTTGTCCGAATGTACTTGAAGGTTGACAACACATTGCAGATTTAATGAATGACATGGGTTCGGCTCCTTTCAAAATTGATACTTGTATTCTAGAATACTGTGTCGATGTTTGTCAACAGAATTTCACTGATTTTTTGTTAGCTAAATTGAAAAGCCCCGCAGGTTGCGGAGCCGTGGGCGTTTGATTATTTAGTTATTCGAAGAAGACGACCTTACCATCCACCTTGAATGGCAATGCCACTGAGCCTTTCGAGTGGCCGTCCTTCTTAAAGTTACGGGTAACGTTACGAATTGCATTAGTGTTTAGTAGCATTATGATCGCCCCTTTCTTTGTTGTTCAACTGTAAAATAACATGTTTATTGAGACATTTACAGTTAAAAATGCCAGTCTAAGAAAGTCTCTCATTATTGTTCAGCCAAATTTTGCATAATCTGCGTGAGTGTACCGGGGAAACTGCATAAAAGCCGTCATTTAGGCCCTCGTGGCCGGTCTACTGATGAATATAGATTTATTTTGCTGAGAATAAGAATTTGCTAAGCAGGTCAATGAGACTTTTCTTCTTTATCAATTGCAATGTTATCGGTCAGCCCTTAGGATAGAAACGAATATGGAGGGGATTAATCATGAAGATAACCATTGGCCTGACCACCTGGACCGAGCACCCGGCCCTGATCAATAACGAACAACGGCCTGTCACCCTAAATGAATACGCCCAGTACCTGCCGACGGTGGAAGTGGATACCTTCTTCTACGCCCTTCCCCAGGTGACCACCATTCAGAACTGGCTGGCTGAGGTGCCAGAGGCATTCCAGTTTATAGTGAAGGCCCACCGGGGGATGACCCTTCACGAACGAGGGCAAGAAAAGGGGGAGCTCGAGCAGCTCTTCAACCGTTATCGTAAGACGGTGGCGCCCCTCGTGGCAGCTGGTCAACTCAAAACGGTCCTCTTCCAATTTCCACCCTATTTTGATGCCTCACCCCAGGATATCGAATACCTCCGTCTGGTCCGGCTCTGGATGGGGAACCTGCCGATCGCCATTGAGCTGCGCAACCAGACCTGGTACCGGCCGGGCACTCTGAAGTCCCTGTTGACCTTCTGCCGGGAACTTCACTTCACCCTGGTCGCGGCCGATGAACCCCACGGTACCGTCACCTCGGTTCCCTTTGTGCTGGCGACGACCAATCCGGACTTGGTGATGATGCGCCTGCACGGGCAGAACACGGAAGGCTGGATCAACCAGGGGAAGAGCTGGCGCAAGACCCGGACCCTGTATAAGTATTCTCCGGCCGAACTGCAAGCTTTCTGCGACCAGATCAACCAGTTGACGCCACAGCCCAAGGAACTCTGCGTGATCTTCAACAACAACTCAGGAAAAGACGCCGCCCCGAATGCCCTCCAGCTGCAGAAGATGCTCGACATTCACTTCACCGGCCTGGCGCCGCGCTCACCTGAACAGATCGACCTGTTTTAGCCTGTCTCTGGGCGGCTAATATGCTATACTAAACTGTAAAACTAATCTTAGAAATTCGTTAGAGAGAGGGGCCTCATATGGCAACTGAAAAACCGACTTATTACATTACAACACCAATTTACTATCCATCTGGTAAGCTCCACATTGGTAATTCTTACACTACCATTGCTTGTGATGCGGAAGCTCGTTTCAAACGGCTGAGCGGCTATGACGTATTCTTCTTGACCGGGACTGATGAGCACGGTCTGAAGATTGAACAGAAGGCGGATAAGCTCGGCGTGCAGCCACAGGAATACGTTGATCAAATGGCCGCCGGGATCAAGAAGCTGTGGAAGACACTGAAGATCACCAACGACAAGTTTATCCGGACGACTGATGACTACCACGAAAAGGCTGTCCAGAAGATCTTCCAAAAGTTCGTCGACCAGGGCGACATCTACAAGGGTGAATACACCGGTTGGTACTCCGTGGACGATGAGGAATACTTCACTGAGAGTCAGCTGGCTGAGGTTTACCGTGACGATAACGGCAAGGTGATCGGCGGAAAGGCCCCATCTGGCCATGAGGTCCAGCTGGTCAAGGAAGAATCCTACTTCTTCAAGATGAGCAAGTACGCGGACTGGCTGATGGACTACTACAAGGAACACCCGGACTTCATCGAACCGCACACCCGGATGAACGAAATGGTCAATAACTTCTTGAAGCCGGGCCTGGAAGACCTCGCCGTTACCCGGACCTCCTTCAACTGGGGGGTCAAGGTACCAAACGATCCTAAGCACGTGGTTTACGTCTGGATCGACGCCCTGTCCAACTATATTACGGCCCTCGGTTACGGCAGTGATGATGACAGTCTTTTCAAGAAGTTCTGGCCAGCCGATGTCCACATGGTTGGTAAGGAAATCGTTCGTTTCCACACCATCTACTGGCCAATCATGCTTCACGCCCTCGGCTTGCCGCTGCCAAAGCACATCATCGGCCACGGCTGGCTGACGATGAAGGACGGCAAGATGTCCAAGTCTAAGGGGAACGTGATCTACCCAGAGACCTTAGTTGACCGCTACGGCCTCGATGCCACCCGTTACTACCTGTTGCGGGCAATGCCATTTGGCAACGATGGGGTCTTCAGCCCAGAAGACTTTGTCGACAAGGTTAACTATGATCTGGCCAACGACTTAGGGAACCTCCTGAACCGGACTGTGGCCATGATCAATAAGTACCAGGACGGCAAGCTGGTGGCTGAAAACGATGCGACAACCCCATACGATGCTGACTTAGAGCAGACCGCGGCCGATGTGATTGATGAATATAAGGACCTGATGGACAAGACCCACTTTGCCGATGCCCTGGCTGCCGTCTGGAAGCTTGTTTCCCGGGCCAACAAGTACATCGACGAAACGGAACCATGGGTACTGGCCAAGGACGACAGTAAGAAGGAAGAGCTCTCTGACGTAATGACCCACCTGGCCAAGAGCCTGCGGGTAATTGCGGCCCTCTTGCAACCGGTAATGCCGGACGCCCCAAAGGAAATCTGCCGTCAACTGGGCCTTCCGGAGGACCCAATCACTTTGACTGACTTGAGCTTCAACGACTTCCCAGCAGAGGTCCAGGTGGTCAAGAAGGGAACGCCAATCTTCCCACGGCGCGACGTTAAGGAAGAAGTCGAATTCATCAAGAGCAAGATGACAACGAACGAAAAGAAGAAAGGTCGGAAAGCAATGGAAGAAGCAAAGCAAAAGGCTCAAGTAAAGGCTAAGGAAGAAGAAACAACCGGCAAGAAGGCTATCCGGATCGATGTCTTTGACAAGGTTGAACTGAAGGTCGCTAAGATCACTTCAGCGGACCACGTTGAAGGGGCTGACAAGCTGCTCAAGTTCCACATGGACGACGGGACTGAAGAAGGCCGGCAGATCCTTTCTGGAATTGCCCAATGGTACCCAGACCCATCTGTTTTGGTCGGCAAGAATGTTTTGATTGTTGCCAACCTGAAGCCGCGGAAGATGCGTGGCGAGATCAGCCAGGGGATGCTCCTCTCCGCTGAAAAGGACGGGGACGTCAGGGTTGTCATTGCGCCTGATGACCTGGTTCCTGGGATGGGTGTTGAATAAAGCGAGGCCACGATGAGCAAGCACGCAAGTTGGCGCAAGATCTATGACTCGCACACTCACCTGAACGATGAGCCGTTTTACGAAGACGTCCCGGCCTTCATTGCCCGGGCTGACCACTATGGCGTTACGGAAATGAACATTGTCGGTTCAAACCGCCAGCTCAACGACCGGGCGATCGCGTTGGGACACCGTTATCCTAACCTGCACCCGATTGTCGGCTGGCACCCGGAGGACCTGGCGACCTTTAACCCGGCCGAGGAGGCCCACCTGAAGGAACAGCTGGCGGACTCGACGGTGGTGGGAATCGGCGAGATTGGCCTGGATTACTTCAATGACCAGCACTCGCCCCATGACCAGCAGTGGTCCCTGTTTGAAAAGCAGCTGCAGTGGGCCCGCGACCTTCAGCTGCCCGTCTCAATCCACTGCCGGGATGCTCTGGCGGATACGTATGCCATCTTGAAGAATGCCCACCTCGCTGAATTTGGCGGGGTCATGCACAGCTTCAACGGCAGCCCGGACTGGGCGGAGAAATTCATGGATTTGGGGATGGCGATCTCCTTCAGCGGGGTCGTCAGCTTCAAGAATGCTGCCGATGTTCACGCGGCGGCCCTAGCGACGCCGCTGGACCGGATGATGGTCGAGACTGATGCCCCGTATCTGACTCCCAAACCGTACCGGGGGAAGCAGAACGAACCCGCCTTCACCAAGTTCGTGGCGGATGCAATCGCTGAGCTGAAGGGCATTGATGCCGAACGGGTCGCCTACCATACCTACCACAATGCGGTCCGGCTCTTTCTCAAGGATGGGGGACATGATGAGCAAGATTAAAGAAGTCATCGTTGTTGAAGGCAAGGATGACACCAAACAGATTCATAAGGCGGTCGACGCCGATACCTATGAGACCAACGGCTCCGCATTGTCAGAGGTTGACCTGGAACGGCTGAAGAAGCTCCAGGCGACCCGGGGCTTGATCGTCTTCACCGACCCGGACTTCAATGGGGAACGGTTGCGGAAGATGATCAGTGCGGCCGTTCCCGGGGTGAAGCATGCCTTCATCCGGCGTGACCAGGGGGTACCGGACGAGGCCCATGGCAGTCTGGGAGTGGAGCACGCCACCCCGGCCACCATCAAGCAAGCCCTGGCCCACCTGTATACGCAGACGACCGAACCCACGGCTAACTTTACCATTCAGGACCTGCAGGCGGCCGGTCTGACGGGGAATCCCCTGGCTCGTCACCGCCGGGAGCGCCTGGGAGCCATCTTGGAAATCGGCTACGGCAACGGTAAGCAGCTGGTCCACCGGCTGAACATGTTTCAAATCACGCCTGATCAGTTCAAGCAGGCATTGGCTAAGATTAAGCAGGAGGAAGATTGATGAGTCAGTCACCAGAAATTGGCAGTCGTACCCGGACTCGGGCGATCATGGAGAAGTACGGAATTCGCACCAAGAAGAGCTTTGGACAGAACTTCTTGACGGACCTGAACGTCCTCAATAACATTGTCACCGCTGCCGACATCACCAAGGATGACAACGTGATTGAGATCGGTCCCGGAATCGGAGCATTGACGGAGCAGCTGGCTCAGGCAGCGGGCGAGGTTCTGGCATTGGAGATCGATTCCGATCTGATCCCAGTTCTGAATGAGGTGCTCGCACCCTACGATAACGTTACCGTCCTCAACCAGGATGTCCTGGAAGCCAACCTGCCGGCCCTGATCCAGGAGCAGTTCACCGACCCGAGCAAGCCGGTGAAGGTGGTGGCTAACCTGCCGTACTATATCACCAGCCCGATTCTGATGAACTTGCTGGCCAGTCCGGTCGACTGGGCGGCGATCTGTGTCATGATGCAGAAGGAAGTGGCCCAGCGCCTGACCGCGGCCCCGGGGACCAAGCAGTATGGGGCCCTGACTCTGGCGATCGAGTACCAGATGGATGCCAAGATTGCCTTCGATGTTTCCCGGCGGGTCTTTGTACCGGCGCCCAACGTTGATTCAGCGATTATTGTTCTGACGCCGCGCAAGCAGCCGCTGGCGGTCCAGCCCTTTGACAAGCAGAAACTCTTCGGCTTCATCCGCGGCTGCTTTGCCCACCGGCGGAAGAGTCTCTGTAATAACCTCCGGGGCGTCGTCGGCAAGCAGCCGGCGACTAAGGACAAGATGGCGGCAATCTTGGATCGGCTCGGGATTTCGCCGCAGATCCGGCCGGAACGGCTGACCCTCGACCAGTTCATTACCCTGGCCAATGCCCTCCACGCGGCCGACCTCCTGTGAGGAGATTGGCACTACCCTGGATGACAGTTCTTTGAATTATGTACATTAATCCGCTATACTGGTTAGTACAGTGAGGTGGAAGCCGATGCCAAATAATATTGCTGAAATTAAGGACCTGCTGAACAGTCGCATTGGTCAGCAGGTTGAAGTAACGGTGCAAGCCGGCCGTAAGCGGGTGAAGACGCTGCACGGCACCTTGAGCAAGACCTACCCAGCAATTTTCATTGTTCACTTGGATGATGGCGATGATCTCCGACGGGTTTCATACACGTATGCGGACCTGTTAACACATAACGTTGCGCTTGCTTTTGAATAAAATTAAGTCCGTACCAAATTTGTCTTTTTGGTACGGACTTTTTAGTCGGATTGATATGATTTGCTAATACTTGCCAGCACTACGCCAGCATTAGTATAATCAGGATAAGATCTTTTTCGGGAAGGAGTGGTGTTCACGATGCTTGTTACAGAGAAGGCGCCTGCAAAACTTAATCTAAGTCTCGACACCCCAATGCGGTATTTTGACGGGTCACCGCGCTGGGATATGGTGATGACCTCTGCCGACCTGGCTGATTACGTGACCGTGGAGACGCATTCCCGGCCCGCGACAATCAAGGTTTACACTGATAGCGGCTTCTTGCCCAACGACCAGCGCAACCTGGCCTACCAGGCTGCCCACATTCTCCGCAGCCGTTTTCACTGTCGGGAAGGGGTGACCATCCGGATCAAGAAGAACATCCCCGTGGCGGCCGGCCTGGGCGGTGGCTCTTCGGATGCCGCCGCGGTGCTCCGGGCGTTAAATCGGATCTGGCGGCTGGGCCTCAGTCAGCAGGAATTGGCCAAGGTGGCGCTGACGATTGACTCGGACGTACCCTACTGCGTTTACAGCCGGCTGGCCCATGTGACCGGCCACGGGGAACAGATTGAGCTGCTCCCAGACACCCCGCACTACTGGGTGGTGATTGCCAAGCAGCAGACGAGTGTCTCCACTCCGCAAATCCTTCGGCAGATCAACTACGAGAAGCTGGAGCACCTGAACAATAGAAAGCTGCTTGCGTGCTTGAAGGCCCAAGACTGGCAGAATGCTGTCAAATACATGGGCAATGTCTTAGAGCCGGTGACGATGCAGAGCCATCCGGAAATCCGCCGGCTGAAGGATAAGATGGCCAGCCTCGGTGCAGATGTGGCCCAGATGAGCGGGACGGGGCCAACCGTCTTTGCCATCTGCCATACCGAGTCGCGGGCCCGCCGCATTCAAAACAGTATCCGGGGCTTTTGTCGGGATGTCCATGTCGTGACCCTATTATAAATTTGAAGGTTGGAACCACGAAAAATGGTCACCAGCCTTTTTTCGTGGAGAGACTTGCACGCCAGACTAATCTTCGGTAAGATAGTTCATGTTGTAAATAGTAATGATTACTATTTAGATAGGAGGAAGACTGGTGAGAAGAAATAAGTATTGGCTGGGCGTTGGTGGCCTGGTGGCGGTCCTGCTGGTGATCCTGGGACTATCGCTGGTTCCGTGGCGCACCATGCACCAGGCGCGGCGCCCCATCCGGGTGATCACCAGCCTGGACTTTTATGGTGAGGTGGCCCAGGAGGTTGCCGGTAAGTATGGCCAGGTGACGGCGCTGATTAATAATGCCTCAATTGATCCGCACGATTACCAGCCCGGCACTGCCCAGGCGCAGAAGATGGCGCAGGCCAATGTGGTGATCCAAAATGGGCTCGGTTATGACCACTGGCTGACTAAGCTGACCCAGTCGGCGGGCAGCAAAAGTTACACCGTTGTCGATGTCGGCAGTCAGGTGGCCAACAAGCATTCGGGTGACAATGAGCACGTCTGGTATGATCCCCAGACGATGGGGCGGCTAGCGGATACGCTGGCCAATCGTTACAGTAAGATTGACCCGCAGCACCGGGCCTATTACCAAAGCCGTGCTCGCCGGTACCATCGATCACTGGCTCCCCTCAATCGAGAAATTGCACAGGTCAAAGCTAACGTGGGCGATAAGCGCGCGGTCGCGGTCAGTGAACCGGTCTTTGACTACGCGTTGAATGCGCTGGGCTACCGGGTGATTGATGCCCACTTTGAGAAGGCAATTGAAGACGGCAACGATCCGTCGCCCCAGGATATCCAGGAGCTGCAGCAGGCGATTATCAATCACCAGATCGCGTTCTTCGTTGAGAATCGGCAGGCCAGCGATCATGTTATCGATAACATGGTTCGGTTGGCCCATAAACATGGTGTTCCAGTGTTGAAAGTGACGGAGACCAAACCAAACGGAGTCAGCTATGTGCAATGGATGTTGAACCAGTACCGGCAACTGGCCCGGATTCAGCAGGAAGGAGAATAGGATGGCAGTTGTATCAGTAGAGGATCTTAATGTGGCCTACGGGAACCACCAGGTCATTTCAGACCTGAGTTTTACGGTCAACGAAGGCGACTTCATGGTGGTGATTGGCGAAAATGGGGTCGGTAAAACCACCCTTGTACGGGCCTTGCTGGGCTTGATTAAGCCCCACAGCGGTGAGATCGACGTGCCCGCCAGCAATCTGATCGGCTATGTGCCGCAGTTTCGCAACATTGACGAGGAGTACCCGCTCTCGATCCGGGACTTTGTATCGCTAAACGTCAAGAAGACCGGCTTTCCCTGGTTGAGTAAAAAAGAGCGGGCCAAGGTCGACCGGATGATTCGGATGACGGATCTGACTGCCATTGCGGACCGTCCGCTGGGGCTGGCTTCCGGTGGGGAGAAACAGCGGGCCTACCTGGCACAGGCCCTGCTCCGCTCGCCCAAGCTGCTGATTCTCGACGAGTCAACGGCCAGTCTGGACAATGAGATGAAGTACGAGCTGCTTGACTTGGTGACGCGCTTCCAGCAGGAAAACCTGAGTGTGATGTTCATCACCCACGATTGGGACCTTGCTCGTCACTTCGGCACGCGGTACCTGCAGATGATGCCCAATGGTTATAGCGAGGGGCCGATCAATGAGCTCCCCGCGCCGGAAGAGTAGGGGGTGACAGAATGTTAACATTAGCTTTTATGCGGCATGCCTTCATTGCCAGCACCTTTATCGCGGTGGTCAGCGGAATTGTCGGGGTATTTGTGGTGGCACGGCAGCTGTCGTTTCTAACCCATA
This sequence comes from Limosilactobacillus galli, assembly GCF_947381495.1. Taxonomy (NCBI): domain Bacteria; kingdom Bacillati; phylum Bacillota; class Bacilli; order Lactobacillales; family Lactobacillaceae; genus Limosilactobacillus; species Limosilactobacillus galli. Next base: position 21,899 of record NZ_CANCWK010000020.1, read on the forward strand.
CCCTATCTGAAATCGGCTTCGCGGGGGCCTCATTTGCGGTGTTTGCCGGCTGGCCGGCGTTGGACGGGATGATCCTGTTCACCATGCTCAGCTCGGTCCTGGTCGGCCAGATGAGTATCAAGGAGTCGCGGCGGGAGGCCGTGATCAGTGCGGTCTCGGCTCTCTTCATCGGGCTGGGAATCCTCTTCCTGTCGCTGAGCAGCCAGACTGCCAGCTCGGCCACCAGCATTCTCTTCGGGAGTGTCGTGGGGATCAGCGCCAATGAGGTTCACCAGCTGATCATTCTGTCGGCGGTGGTTCTGCTGATCACCCTGGCAGTCTACCGGCAGCTGAAATTCAGTTCCTTTGATCCGATCGGTGCCCGGGTGGCCGGGGTCAATGAAACTTTGATTTCAGTGATCTTCCTGCTCCTTCTGGCCCTGAGCGTCAGTGTGGCCGCTCAGATCGTGGGTTCACTCTTGATCTTCATCCTCCTGACCCTGCCGGCCGCCAGTGCCAAGTACTTCACTCACGGGGTCTGCAAGATGATCATCCTGGCGATCCTCTTCTCCCTGCTGGGCACCTGGCTGGGCCTTCTGCTGGGCTACCTGACCAACTGGCCGGTCAGCTTCTTCATCGCGGTGATTGAGGTTGTAATCTACGTGGTGGCCTTGGTTTATCAGAACTACTTTGTTGAAGCTAATTAACTAAGATAAGAGGTCGACGAATTCGTTCGCCGGCCTTTTTTGCACTAAATCTGGTACATTTAACAGCGTGCGAGGTTTTTAAAAATAGTTCAGCTAAACCCGAACATTTTATGTTAAAATTAACTGGAATTAATACTTTTTTGAAAGGCAGAGAAGAATGATGAAAGTACGTCGAAGTAACCGTTTGGTAGATATGACTCGTTACCTGATGGAACACCCCCGCACCTTGGTATCCCTGAAGTTCTTCAGTGAACGCTTCGGATCCGCAAAGTCTTCGATCAGTGAAGACTTAAGCATCGTCAAGCACACCTTCCATACCTGGGGAGAAGGCCGCCTTGAGACCATCCCCGGTGCCAGTGGCGGGGCAGTGCTGACGCCACTTTACTCCAAGGAGAACGCTCAAAAGGCGATCGACAACCTGGTCGCGGAAGTCAATGATGACTCACGCCTCCTGCCGGGCGGGTATGTCTACCTGTCTGACCTGATCGGCCGGCCGGATATCCTCCGGCAGGTGGGCCGCCTGATCGCTACTCAGTACGTTGATCAGGACGTGGACGTGATCATGACGGTCGAGACCAAGGGGATTCCGATTGCCCAGAGTGTGGCTATGTACATGAACAAGCCATTTGTGATTGTCCGCAACAGCTCCCACATCACGGAGGGACCAACCGTCAGTGTGAACTACGTCTCTGGTTCCGTGCAACGGATTAAGAAGATGGAGCTCTCCCGGCGGACCCTGTCGGCAGGGGCTAACGTGGTCGTGGTCGATGACTTCATGAAGGGCGGGGGCACCCTCAATGGGATGCACTCCCTGATCAAGGAATTTGACGCCCACCTGGTCGGGATGACTGTTTTAGCTGAGGGAAACGCCACGAATGGCAAGCGGCTGGTTGACAACTGCACCTCATTAATTAAAGTAGATGCTGAAGATGGCGAGACCAAGTCGATCACGGCCCGTCCCGGTAACTTCATGACAACAGTATTTGATTAGGAATGGAGAAAGATTAACGATGGCAAAACGTAACGCAATTATTTTGGCAGCTGGTAAGGGGACCCGGATGCGGTCCAAGCTCTACAAGGTCCTGCACCAGGTATGCGGTAAGACCATGGTGGACCATGTCCTGACGCAACTTGAAAAGGCCCACATTGAAAACATCATCACGGTAGTGGGCTTCGGTGCCAAGACCGTTGAGGAGAGCCTCGGTCACCGGACCCGCTATGTCCTGCAAAAGCAGCAACTTGGGACTGGTCACGCGGTTATGCAGACCAAGGATATTCTGGGCGACATCGATGGGGAAACCATCATTGTCAGTGGGGACACGCCGCTGTTCCGGGCCGAAACCTTTGAGAAGCTCTTCCAATACCATGAACAACGCCATGCTGCCGCTACGATCCTGACCTCCGTTGCCCCCGACCCGACTGGCTACGGCCGGATTATCCGCAACGATGTCGGCATCGTGGAACGGATCGTCGAACAAAAGGACGCTAACGTTCAGGAACAAGCAATCAAGGAAATCAACACCGGGGTTTACTGCTTCGATAACAAGAAGCTCTTCGCGGCCTTGGATAAGATCAACAACGACAACGCTCAGGGTGAATACTACCTGACCGACGTTATCGGGATCCTGAAGGGTGAAGACGAGATCGTCACGGCCTACAAGATGGCTGACTTTGACGAGTCCATGGGGGTTAACGACCGGGTTGCCCTCGCCCGGGCCAACAAGGTCATGCGCGATCGGATCAACAAGCACTGGATGCAAGAAGGGGTTTCCATGATCGACCCTGCTACCACCTACATCGATGCCGATGTTACCTTAGGCCGGGACACGGTTCTGGAAGGCAACGTGGTCCTCAAGGGCAAGACGGTGATCGGTAACGACTGCTACATCAGTGCGGGTTCCCGGATCATTGACTCTACGATCCACGACGGGGTTAAGATTACTTCCTCGACCCTGGAGAGTGCCGAGATGCACAACGGCAGTGACATCGGTCCAAACAGCCACCTGCGTCCGGATGCCGAGATCGGCGAAAACGTCCACATCGGTAACTTCTGTGAGGTCAAGAAGGCCTACATCGGCGAAGGGACCAAGGTTGGTCACCTGACCTACATCGGGAACGCTACGTTGGGCAAGAACATCAACGTCGGCTGCGGAGTTGTCTTTGTCAACTACGACGGAACCAACAAGCACCACACCAACGTCGGCGACCACGCCTTCATCGGCAGCAACAGCAACCTGGTTGCCCCAGTCAACATTGCTAAGGACGCCTTTATCGCAGCCGGCTCCACGATTACTGACAGCGTTGAACAATATGACATGGCGATCGCCCGGGCCCGGCAGGTCAACAAGAAGGATTACGCCAAGAAGCTACCATGGTAATCGCGGTTTTGCTTGCTTTTTAACAGGCGGCTCTATATGATAGAAAAGGATAGAACATATCTTTATTAATGAGCTAACCGTACGTCAGTAGCTATTTTATAAATTGCGGAGGATCTAATGACACAGCATTATTCTGACTCTAATTTAAAAATCTTTGCGTTAAATTCTAACCGCCCATTGGCTGAGAAGATTGCCGAACACGTCGGCGTCGAACTGGGAAAGTTATCCGTCGACCGGTTCAGCGATGGCGAAATTCAGATCAACATCGAAGAGAGTGTGCGGGGTGACAACGTCTACGTCATCCAATCCACCTCTGCGCCAGTCAACGACAACCTGATGGAATTGTTGATCATGGTGGATGCCCTGCGGCGGGCCAGTGCCAAGACCATTAACGTGGTTATGCCATACTATGGTTACGCACGGCAGGATCGGAAGGCACGGAGCCGGGAACCAATTACGGCTAAGCTGGTTGCCAATATGCTCCAAAACTCCGGGGTTGACCGGGTCATCGCCCTCGATCTGCACGCCGCTCAAATTCAAGGTTTCTTTGATATTCCAGTTGACCACCTGATGGGGGCACCGTTGTTGGCGGAATACTTCATCCGTGAAGGGGTTGCCGACGATGCCGTAGTGATCTCACCAGACCACGGTGGAGTGACCCGGGCCCGGGCATTGGCAGAATTCCTGAAGTCGCCAATTGCCATCATCGATAAGCGTCGTCCGCGTGCTAACGTTGCCCAGATTATGAACATTATCGGGAACGTTAAGGGGAAGAAGTGTATCATGATCGATGACATGATCGATACCGCCGGGACGATTACCCTCGGTGCTCAAGCGTTGATTGACGCTGGGGCCAAGGAAGTCTACGCCTCATGTACCCACGCGGTTCTTTCCGGTCCGGCCATTGAACGGCTGGATAAGTCACCGATTAAGGAAGTTGTTGTGACGGACTCCATTCAGTTGCCAGCCGAAAAGCAGATCAAGAAGATTAAGCAGGTTTCCGTTGCCCCATTGATCGCTGATGCCATCAAGCGGATCAACGAGAACCGGCCGGTCAGCCCTCTCTTCAAGCGGGTTTTCCAGAGTGCAGAATTAGAAAAGTAAGATGACAAACGACGTGATCGCTGAATGGCGGTCGCGTCGTTTTTAATCTGACCGGACTGGCCATTCATGATATAATATGAGTGAGTAGAATTATCCAGATCTGGTATTAGGGGAGGATTAACCATGAACAAGGTAGTAAAAAAGACAATTGTGGGGACAGCCGCACTAACGGTTTCCCTTCTGCTGGCGGCTTGTGGTCAGCAGAGTACGGCCAGCTCGCCGTCGAGCAGTTCGTCTTCTAAGGTTCGTTCCTCAGAAAATGAATCGACCAAAGCATACCGTTCTGCCAATCGCCTAATCCGTAATCATGACTACCAGGGAGCGGCTGACAAGCTGAGTGCAGTCAGCAACCGTTCCGGACAGGTCGATAAGCTGAACACCGACCTGCAGAATTATATGAGTGCCAAGTCCGCCTATGACAACGGCAACTATGATCAGGCCGCCGGCAACTTGAAGAATTTGAAGTCCACGAGTCCGGCAATGCGGGACGCATATGCAGACTTGCAGAATAAGATTACGAGTGCTAAGAAGAACGTTGCCAGTAGCGGTTCGGCAACCAGCACCAGCAGGAGCAGTGCTACTTCGACGGTTGCTAAGAATAGCAGCAGTCAAAGCAGTACAGCTGCCAATGCGAAGGTTGATAGCCAGACAAGCGACCAGGTAGTCACCCAGTTTGCCAACAAGATGGGCTTTATCGGCAACAAGGGGTATGAAATTATCCCGACGGCAAAGAATGGCAGTGTTTACCGGTTTGAAGTTCGGCAAAACAACCAGGATAACACGGTTGCCAGCATGATTGGTATCTACCAGTACAACAGTCAGACTGGTGCGGTTACTAAGCTGCAATAATAATTTCGCCAAACAGATAGAAGGATCCGGTATCGTGGTGTACCGGGTCCTTTTTGCAGTGCGCCCGGCATGGGTATTAGCTAGGCGGTGAAAGTCCGCTATGGGCCGTAGTAGTCGGAACCATGAGCTGAGGAC
>NZ_CANCWK010000021.1:0-25879 GCF_947381495.1 Limosilactobacillus galli
TGCAAATTGTGGTTCAAGCACTCATCAGAAGGGTGTTTGCTCACAAGCCACGTCCTTTAGGGCGTGGTGGTTGACTAGACTGAGTTATCTTATAATAAAAGGGAGCCACTTAAAATAATAAAGTATCTTACTTGGGGGAGTTGAATTTTTGTGGACGACAAGCAAAAGAAATTAATCACCACACCCACCCTGGTGCTGATGATAATTTCGACAATTTATGGTTTTGGGAACGTCTCGATCGCGTATGACCAGATGGCCTATGCAGGGATGTTCTGGTATATTCTAGCCGGAGTATGTTTCTTCTTTCCGTGCTGTCTGATGATGGCGGAATACGGGTCGGCGTTTAAGGACGCTAAGGGGGGCATCTACTCCTGGCTGGTTCGATCGGTGAAAAGATGGCCTTTATCGGGACCTTTATCTGGCTGTCCAGCTGGATTCTCTGGCTGGTCTCGAGTGCCTCCCGGTTGTGGATCACCCTTTCGGCACTGCTGTTTGGCCATGATACCACTCAGCGCTGGCACTTCTGGATCTTCAATTCGACCGAATTGATCGGAATCCTGGCAATTCTATTTGTCATGCTGGTGACCCTGCTGAGTTCGCAGGGGATGAACGGGATTACCAAGATCAGCTCCTTTGGTGGGGCTTTCATGATTGCAATGAATGTGATCTTCATCCTGGCGAGTCTGGTGGCGATTATCGCTAATAAGGGGGTCACGGCCCAACCGATTCACGGGGTCGCCAGTTTCTTTGAATCCCCGAACCCGGCCTTTAAGACGCCGATCGCGGTGATCTCCTTCGTGGTCTATGCCATCTTTGCTTATAGCGGGATGGAGAACCTCGGTGGGGTTACCGATAGTATGAAGGATCCGGAACACACCTTCCCACGGGGTCTGGTGATCGGGTCACTGCTGACGATTGGCAGTTACGTCCTGATGATCCTGATGACTGGGTTCACGGTCAACTACGACCACGTAATTGCCCGGCCGAGTGTTAACCTGGGAAACGTTACCTATGTGGTCTTCGATCGCCTGGGCTACATGATGGGGGCCTCGCTGGGCTTCAGTCACGGGGTAAACCTGATCCTGGGTGATATCTTCACCCGGATGATTGCTCTGGCCGGCCTGATGGGGATGCTCGGGGCCATGTTCCTGCTGGTGTACTCACCGATCAAGTCCTTCATCATGGGGGCCAACCCGAAGCTGTGGCCAGCCCGGGTTACCAAGCTGAACAAGCATGGGATGCCGGCCTTTGCCATGTGGATGCAAGCAATCTTCGTTTGCTGCATCATCTTCCTGATTTCGTTCGGGGGATCCGCAGCCAGCGCCTTTTATCAGATCCTGACCGACATGGTGAACGTTTCAGCCTGTGCCCCATACATCTTCCTAGTTGGGGCCTTCCCGATCTTCCAGAAGAAGAACATTCCGCACGACTTTGTAGTCTTCAAGAACCGCTTCTGGACAAATGTCCTGGTCGTCTTCGTTGAGATTATCGTCTGCCTGGGAATCATCTTTACTTGCATCCAGCCAATCCTGGATCACGACCTGCAGACGGCCTTCTGGACGGCATTTGGGCCGGTCTTCTTCGGAATCGTGGCCTGGCTCTTCTACCGGCACGCGGTTAGGAAGCACCACTTAAACCTATAAAAAGTTAAGAGTAGCTTTTAAGCTAAAATGAGCTCATGACAAGACAGAATTTGCCATGAGCTCATTTTTTGTTTTAGTAGTTAAACTGTTTGATCCGCTGGTGAACTAAGATGGCAGCAATGATGCAGACCAGGAACTCCGTGACGGGAACTGCTGCCCAGACCCCGTTGATTCCGACCAGGGCGGCAAGGATCAGGATGGCGGGCAGGAGAATGACATACCCCCGTAGGATGGAGAGGGTGAAGGAGGCCCGGGCCGCGTTTGTTGCTGTCAGGAACAGGATGAAGAGCAGGTTGAGGGCGCTGAAGAAGGCACTAGTGAAGTAGATCGGCAACCCCACGCTGGCGTACTTAACCAGCTGAGTGGAGTGGGCCGTGTTGAAGGCGCTGATGATCGGCAGCTTGAAGACCAGCAGGATAATGAAGCTGATCGTTGCCAGCAGGAGGGTGATGACCATCCCCGTCTTAAGGGTGGTTCTGACACTGGCAAAGTGCTTCTGTCCGTACTCCCGGCTGGCAATCGGCTGGACCCCCAGGGCGACCCCGTTGGCGATGGCCAGCACCACAATGGCGATGTTGGAGATCACCCCGTAGGCCGCGACCGCGTAATTATCGGCGAGTTGCAGGAGGACGTGGTTGAAGAAGTAGATGCTGACCCCCGTGCTGAGCTCGTTCAAGGCCGCGGCAACCCCCAACTTGGCCGAACGCCCGAGATTGACCAATTGAGGACGTGACCAGTGCAGTTGGAGCTGGCGGTTTGCAAAGCGGCGGTGGCGGGAGAGGACAATGAGGCTGATGAGCGGCGAGAAGAGGACGGCCAGGGCGGCCCCTTCCATCTTGAGCCCGCAGCCGAAGATGAAGAACCAGTCAATCAGGAAGACGGAGAGGGTCTCCGTCAGGGTCGCCCGCATTGTCAGTGTTGGGTTCCCGTCATTGCGGACAAAATTGATGGTGATGTAGTTGCACATGTACAGGGGACCGGACCAGGCACAGATTCGCAGGTAGATGATCGCCATCTGCCGGGTCTGGTCATTGGCACCGAGGAAGTTCACAACCGGCGTTGCAAAGACGTTGAGCAGGATAGCCAGGATAATCCCCAATCCAGCTGTAAAGATGATCAGCTGGCTATACAGGTCCTTGACCCGGTCCGGATGAAGGACCTTGTTGAGCGAGAAGATGGTGGCCCCGCCGACCCCGAGCAGGAGGCCGACCCCGTTGAAGACGTTGAAGAGGGGGAGCACCAGGTTGAGGGTGGTCAGCCCCAGGGCGCCAGCGGCAATTGAGATGAAGAGGGTGTCGATCAGGACGTAGAGGGACATCCCCATGGTGGCGATGACGTTGCGGACAACGTAGTGCCGAACCTCGTGTTTGATTGCTTGTGTCGAATTCATACTAATTCCTCCAATTGGTCCTCATCCCCCGCTTGCGGACGCCTGTTTGAGGAACCGTGATTTTGTGGCAAAACCCGGCGATTCTGCAACCCTTATTTCCTTAATCCTATCAGATACCACCCAAGTTTTCATAGGGTAAAGATCAGATAATTACTCCGTTACAGTGGTCAAGTTCGTGCTGGACGATTTCAGCAGCAAAGTCCGTCAGGGTTAGCTGCTGGCGTTGCCATTGCTGGTTGTAAAACTGGACGGTGATCTTCTTGAAGCGTTTGGTTGGCCGCTGACCGGTCAGGGAGAGGCAGCCCTCTTTAGTTTGGTACGGTTGGCTTTGGCTGGTCAACTGGGGATTGAACATCACGACGGGGATGGGACCGAGCTGGGCAATGATGGCCCGCTTGTGTTCGCCGATCATGTTGGCAGCCATGCCGACGCAGTGATCCTGGTGGGCAGCCAGGGTATCCCGGAGGTCCGTGGCCAGGGGAAGATCGGCCTTGGTGGCGGGGACCGATGGCTGACGCAGTTGTTCAATATTGGTAACAATGTTTTTGATCATTCTAGTGTCCTCCTTAAGCTTGAAATAAAGGTGGCTGGAAGAAAACCATTCTTTTCTTCCAGCCACTGATGATTTAAAGACTATTTATTATTGTTCGACTTATGGTGTTGCTGTTTGCCGGCGTTTCGTTGCCGATTACGCAGGGCCATCTTCTTAGCCGGATCTGGGTTCTTGAGCTGGTCGATAGCATCGGCTGTATCACTTGAAGCGAAACTTGGCGTGGCCGGAGCAGCGGGTATCTTAACCGGGTGCTTCTTGGCCTCTTCGGCGATCTGCTTGCGGATCCGTGGCCGGTAGGCGTTAACCATCAGGGTTTGCAGGATAGCAAAGAGCCCCCCGATGAAGAAGTAGAGCCCCAAGCCGGCGGAGGAAGTCAGTGAGATGAAGAAGGTCATGAATGGGCTCATCCAAATGGCCATCTTCATCTGCTTCTTCTGTTCTTCCGGTACGCCGACCAGGCCGAGGTAGCTCTGGACGGCGTAGGCAATGAAGGACAAGATGGCAAAGAGGATGCTTGGCTTCCCCAACGCGATCCCGAAGAAGGTGGCGTGGTAGAGGTCCGGTGAGTAGCGGATGGCGGCATAGAGGGCGGCGAAGACTGGCAGCTGAATTAATAGCGGCAGGCAGCCGATCCCCCCGGTCAAGCTGATGTTGTTATCCCGGTAGAGGGCCATCATCTGTTGGCTAACCGCAGCCTGTTCCTCAGGGGTCTTGGCAGCCCGCTGCTTGGCGGACAGTTCCTTGATCATTGGCTGGATCTGGGCCATCTTCTCCTGGGTGACAGTTGATTTCTTCATCTGTGAGAACATCACTGGCAGCAGGATCGTCCGGACAATCACCACGATCACGATGATTGCCCAGCCATAGTTGTTCCCCATGTAGCCAGCCAGCCATTCCATCAGGTGCTGCATCGGCTTGGCCATGTAGTCATAGACAAAGCCGTAGGGCCGGCCGCTCTTGGTGGTCCGGACACACCCGCTCAGCAGCAGGAGCATCGTCGTCAGCAGGCCGACGACTGTAAGGCGTTTATGTTTCATACGGTATTTAATTCTCCCTTGCTTTAATTATTTTCAATTTGATATGGATAAACAGTACATATCTTACTCTAAAGTGGACTGAAAAGCCACCCGGAGCATCATCATAAATCAGCGCCGGATGGTGAATTGGCCCCTGTAGTCAGTGAGGTGCCCAGCCGTTTGCTGGATGCGGTCGATAATGGCGTAGGAGGTGGGGCCTTGAGCAAGGTGGCGGATAAAGCGGTCGACAGTCTCCTTGGGTCCCTGGGCCTCGACGTAGACTGTTCCGTCAGCCTGGTTGCGGACAAAGCCGCAAAGGCCAAGCTGGCGAGCAATTTGAAGGGTTCCCCAGCGAAAGCCGACCCCCTGAACCCGGCCCGTGATGGTTAGTTGGACATTAATCAAATGTGTTCACTTCCTTAATGAAAAATTATAAAAGCCGTTGGTTAGTTAAAGATATTGTACACCCATAACATGGTATAATTATCTTAAGAGGAAGGGTAGTTTAACTTATGGAAGAATTAACATCAATTCACAATCAACACGTTAAGGACTGGAAAAAGCTCCAGACCAAGAAGTTTCGCAAGCAGACCGGCTATTATCTTTTAGACGGTTGGCACCTGGTCAACGAGGCCCTGCAGGCCGGGGTGACGATTCACCAGCTGATCGGGACCAGTGAGCAGCTGGATCAGCACCAGGACCTGTTCGACCACGCGGCGGAGGCCTATGCCGTGACCGAGGAGATCATGAAGCACATCACCGATACCGTCACACCGCAGGGAATTGCGGCCGTCGTTGACCTGCCAGATGCCCACCGGGTTCCCCAGCAGCCACTGACCGGGGCCTGGTTGTTCCTTGACCGGGTCCAGGATCCGGGCAATGTCGGAACCATGGTCCGTACGGCGGATGCCGCTGGCTTCACAGGTGTCGTTGTTGGGCATCTTTCTGCTGACCTTTTCGGCCCCAAGGTTGTTCGCTCCATGCAGGGAAGCCAGTTTCACCTTCAGCTCTTTGAGGGTGACCTTCGGAAATGGATTGCGGATTTCAAAGCGAATGGGGCACCGGTCTACGGTACCCAATTGAATCCGCAGGCTAAGAACTTCCGGGATGTCCATCCTGGTAAGACCTTTGCCCTGATCATGGGAAATGAGGGTCAGGGGATGAGCGACGAACTGCTCGCTCAGACCACTGATAACCTCTACATCCCGATGCGGGGCGAGGCGGAGTCACTGAACGTGGCCATCTCAGCCGGGATTCTGATGTTCCAGCTGAACCAGTAAGACTACTTACTTTTGAAAAGCAAAATAATTTATTTTTGGCTAGCTATCATGTATGATGATGGTAACCAATAGAAAAGGGGTATTACATGAAATCAAAGAATGAGTGGCGCAACGATCAAGAATACGTCTCAATCGTTTCTGACCTGCTGGCTCAGCCTGCCGTTAAGAAGCTCGCTAAATATACCCAGCACCATCACTCCAATCGTTTGCAACATTCAATTGCGGTTTCTTACGATAGCTACAGGATTGCTAAGCGTTTCCACCTTGACTACCGGAGTGTTGCCCGGGCCGGGTTGCTCCATGACCTGTTCTACTATGACTGGCGGACGACCAAGTTTGACCTTGGTACCCACGCCTTCATCCATCCCCGGGTGGCCTTGCGGAATGCGGAAAAGATTACCCCGTTGAACAAGATGGAAAAAGACATCATCCTGAAGCACATGTTTGGGGCGACGCTCGCTGTGCCTCGGTACCCAGAAAGCTTAATTGTTTCATTGGTTGATGATTTTGAAGCAGAACACGAATTCTTTAGTCCGATGCGGGCCAAACTTCGTCGCCGGATTAAGAAGCGTCGGATGCGGACTATTTGGTAGGAAGGAGACATCATATGCAACACGAAGCTAGTACACCGGTTGCGGATGGTGGTTGTCAATTGTGTCCCAAGTTCACTCAAACCTTTATGATGTTAGGCAAAAAGTGGAATGGCTTGATTATTGAAGTCTTACTGGAGAGTGACACCTTACGATTCAAGGACATTGCCAACAGCGTCAGCAAGTGCAGTGACCGGGTTCTTTGCGAACGATTGAAGGAACTCGAGGATGACCAGATCATCGTGCGGAACACCTATCCGGGATCCAGTCGGGTTGATTATTCATTGACGACGCGGGGACGCGAGTTAGCACCAGTGATGAAGGAAGTTCATGCATGGAGCGATAAGTGGTGCTAATTGGGGCTTGACCAATCCTTGTCGAGTCATTAGAATACTTAGTATAGTTAAAAGCGATGACGGAAACTAGTAGCCGGTAATGGTTGTCAGAGAGTCACCATGATTCTGCGAGCGGTGGCCAGCCTGTCCCGGTGAATTTCATTTCCCGAGCCGATATGTAATGGTATTCCGGTCGATCACCGTTATTGATCAATTAAAGTGTATAGGCGCCTGCCTATAAACTAGGGTGGTACCGCGAAGCTTCGTCCCTATGGGGATGAGGCTTTTTTTATTTACAAAGGAGTTGAAAGCATGGGATTAAAAGAGAAACTTGCTGACCTGCGCCAGCAAGGATTGCAAGAGATTGAAAACTCGTCCGACCTCAAGCGGATTAATGAAATTCGGGTTAAGATGCTGGGGAAGAAGGGCCCGATCACCAATGTTTTACGGGGGATGCGGGACATCAGTGCCGAGGAACGGCCAAAGGTTGGGCAGTTTGCCAACAAGGTTCGTGACGACCTGACCGCAGCCATCGAAGAAAAGCGGGCGGCCCTGGAACAGGCCGCTTTGGATGCGGAACTCCAGGCGGAAACCGTTGATGTTACCCTGCCTGGCAGCCCCGTGGCCCAGGGACAGCCGCACGTCATCCAACAGATCATTGATCAAGTGGTGGACCTGTTCGTCTCCATGGGTTACGAAGTTGCCGTTGGGGATGAAGTGGAGCAGGAAGTTTACAACTTTGAAAAGTTGAATCTGCCAAAGGACCACCCCGCTCGTGACATGCAGGATACCTTCTACGTGACCCCATCTGTTTTGATGCGGACCCAGACCTCGCCAATGCAGGCGCGGATGCTGGAAAAACACGATTTCAGCCAGGGCCCACTAAAGATGATCTCCCCAGGTAAGGTTTACCGGCGGGATACCGATGATGCGACCCACAGTCACCAGTTCAACCAGATTGAAGGGATGGTTGTCGGCAAGCACATCACCATGGCTGACCTCAAGGGAACCCTGAAGGTCGTTGCCCAATCCCTCTTCGGTGACAAGCTGGATGTCCGCCTGCGGCCAAGCTACTTCCCATTCACGGAGCCTTCTGTCGAAGCCGACATCACCTGCTTCAACTGCATGGGCAAGGGTTGTGCAATCTGCAAGCACACCGGCTGGATTGAAGTCCTCGGTGCCGGGATGGTGCACCCGAACGTCCTGAAGATGTCCGGGGTTGACCCTGAAGAATACGGCGGCTTTGCCTTCGGATTGGGTCCCGACCGGTTCGCTATGCTGAAGTACGGCGTTGACGATATCCGGAACTTTTACCAAAACGATGTACGGTTCTTAAATCAATTCGACGAGAAAGGATAATGTAAGATGAAAGTATCATACCAATGGTTAAAGGAATACCTCGACCTGGACGTTGAGCCACGCGACCTTGCAGAAAAGATTGCCCGGACGTCGGTTGATATTAACGATGTTTACAAGATGGACGACGGTTTGAAGAAGATTGTTGTTGGGGATGTCCTGAGTGTCGAGGAACACCCGAACTCCGACCACCTGCACATCTGTCAGGTTGACGTCGGCGAGGATGATCCCATCCAAGTAGTCTGCGGCGCTCCCAACGTCCAGGCCGGCAAGAAGGTCATCGTTGCCCTGAGCGGTGCCCGGATTGCGGACAACGTCAAGATTAAGCGGGGCAAAATCCGCGGTGTCGAATCCAACGGGATGCTCTGTGCCCTCCAGGAGATCGGCTTCAGCGATAAGATCGCCCCAAAGGATTACGAGGCCGGCATCTACTTCTTGCCGGATGACGCCAAGGTCGGCGAACCAGTCTTCGGTTACCTGGGCATGGATGACCCGATCATCGATACGGATGTTACCCCTAACCGTGGGGACATGCTGAGTATATACGGGAACGTCAACGACATTGCCGCCTTCTACAACCTGAAGCCCCACTTCAAGGAACTTCCGGTTGAGGAAAACGCCGACCAGGCAACGAGCGAACTGGTCAGTGCCCAGATTGACGACGAAAAGATTGCGCCAACCTACAAGCTGCGGGTGATCAAGGGGGTTAAGATTGCCGACAGTCCGCTGTGGATGCAGATCCGTCTGTGGAACGCCGGAATCCGGCCAGTCAACAACGTGGTCGACGTTACCAACTACATTCTGTTGAAGTACGGTCAACCGCTGCACAGCTACGACTACGACCAGCTGCCTGGTCATGACTTCGGGGTCCGCCACGCCAACGATGGGGAGAAGTTCACCGCCCTGGACGGGGATGAACAGACTTTGAAGGCTAACGACATCCTGGTAACGGTTGCCGGTCAGCCAGTGGCCCTCGCCGGCACGATGGGTGGTGAAGGAACCGCCGTTTCTGACCAGACGACCACGGTGGCTCTGGAAGCAGCCATCTTTGGCCCCGTCATGGTTCGGAAGCAGGCCCGTAGATTAGACCTGCACAGTGAGTCTTCAATGCGGTTTGAGCGGGGGATCAACCCGGCAACCGTTGAGACGGCCTTAGACGAAGCTGCCGAACTGATTAAGGAACTGGCAGGCGGCCAGGTAACCAAGGGTATCGTTACGGGCAGTGAGAAACCAGCCATTGATAAGCAGATCACCCTATCTCTTAACAAGATCAATCATGTCTTGGGCACCGACCTGAAGATGGCCGATGTGGAAGACGTCTTCAAGCGGCTCAACTTCGGCTACCAGGTAAACGGAGATGACCAGATTGTCGTCACAGTTCCGTCCCGGCGGTGGGACATCTTCGTTGCGGCGGACCTCTATGAGGAAGTTGCCCGGATCTACGGCTACGACAACCTGCCGGAGACCCTGCCAGTGATGACCCGGAACCGGGGTGGCCTGACTGCCCGGCAACGGTTCATTCGAGCTAGCCGGCATGACCTTGAGGGGATGGGTCTGACGCAAGCCATCAGTTACTCCCTGACGACGGTCGACAAGGCTAAGCAGTTCCAGATTGACCCCGTGGCTGAACCAATGAAGTTGGACTTCCCAATGAGTTCCGACCACGTGGCTACACGGATGAGCATCATCAGCGGCCTGCTGCTGGACATCGCCTACAACGTTTCCCGGAATGTCGATAACGTGGCCCTCTACGAAGAAGGCCGGGTCTTCCTGCCAAAGGGCGGCGAACGTCCAGAGGAACAGGAACACCTTGCTGGTGCGATCACTGGTCAGATGCTGGCCAACGACTGGCACACCGAAGACCGTCCGGTTGACTTCTTCCAGGTCAAGGGAATCGTCGAACGCTACCTCCACAACATGGGGCTGGCGGGCAAGGTAACCTATGTTGCCGATCAGTCACGCCAGGAGATGCATCCCGGCCGGACCGCTAACATCCTGTTGGACGGTCAATTGATCGGGTTCCTCGGCCAGGTTCACCCAAGCACGGCCAAGGCATACAAGATTCCAGCAACGTACGTCTTCGAGCTTAACCTTGAGGCCCTGATCGCAGCACCAAAGGTTGACAACGAGTACCACCCAATCAGTAGGTACCCATCCATCACCCGGGACATTGCCCTGTTAGTTGACAATGATGTCACCAACGAGATGATCATGGATGTCATCGACAAGCGTGGCGGGGCCTTTTTGAAGGACGTTCACCTCTTCGATGTCTACAGCGGCACGCATCTGCCAAACGGTAAGAAGTCGCTGGCTTACACCCTGACCTACCAGGATGACCACGATACGCTGACGGAAGACCAGGTCAACGCCGCCTTCAACAAGGTCACGAAGGCCTTGCAAGACGACCTGTCCGCTGAAATTCGTTAAACTAAAATAATGTGAGACTTGCCACGGTGCAGTCCCACATTATTTGTATTTATGAAGGCTAAAAGTTGAATAACGATCAATTAAAACGGCAAAATCGGCTGGTCATTTTCCTGATCGGAATCATCGTTGTTGCCGGCCTGGCTATTCACCAGTACTTCAACTATTCACTGAAGCCGGTGGATCCGAGCAGCCGCCAGCGGGTGACGGTGGTGATTCCGGCTGGGGCAACCGACCATCGAGTTGCTAAGATAATGAAGGAGCACCACCTGGTTCGCAGTCAGTTTGTCTTCTACTACTACCTCCAGACCCATAAGACCCATGGCGTGAAGGCGGGAAAATTTCGTCTGGCCAGGTCGGCGACAGTTCCCGAGCTGGCGGGGGTTCTCCAGCAGAACCGGGCCGCAGAAAAGCGGTAGGGGGATTGCCGTGGCCGGCAGAGTGCTATATACTATTTGGGATTAATTTATATTTAGAGGAGCAGTAATTTAGACAATGAGTACAAAAGAACAGCGGCGGCCAATTATCATCGGTGTTACTGGTGGTTCGGGGAGTGGGAAGACCACGGTCAGCAAGGCAATTTATAACCAATTGCATGGCCAGGCCATCCAGATCATCACCCAGGATACCTACTACAATGACCAGTCATCAATGACAATGGCCGAGCGGAAGGCGGTCAACTATGACCACCCCCTGGCCTTTGACACCGATCTCTTGATTAAGCAGCTGTCCGACCTGCGGAACAACAAGGCAATCGAGATGCCTGTGTACGACTACACCCAGTACACCCGGTCAGCCGAAACGGTCCATGTTGAACCCCAGGATGTGATTATCCTGGAAGGAATCCTGATCTTGGATGATGAACGTCTGCGGGACCTGATGGATATCAAGGTCTACGTTGACACCGACGATGATATTCGGATTATTCGGCGGATCAAGCGGGACATGGCTGAGCGGGGCCGGACCCTGGATTCAGTAATCAACCAGTACCTGGCAACGGTTAAGCCGATGTACCACCAGTTTGTGGAACCGACGAAGCGCTACGCTGACATCATCGTTCCCGAGGGTGGTGAGAACCGGGTGGCCATCGATATCCTGACGACTAAGGTTCGCGACATCCTGGTTAAGCGGGGCCACACCCTGCAATAGAGTTTACAAACACCTGGCAGAATGGTAATGTAGCCACTGGATAAAATTTGAGGAGTGAATTAGATATGGCTGAAGAAAAAGAATTTCCAATGACCCTTGAAGGGAAGAAGAAGCTAGAAGAAGAACTTGAAAACTACAAGATGAAGCGTCGTCCAGAAGTTATCAAGCGCATCAAGATTGCCCGGAGTTACGGTGACCTTTCTGAAAACTCAGAATACGAGTCAGCTAAGGACGAACAGGCAATGGTTGAAGGCAAGATCGCTCAAATCGAAAACATGCTGCAATACGCGGTCATCATTGACAACGAAGACGTTGCTAAGGATGAAGTTTCCATGGGCCGGGAAGTTACGATTAAGGAACTTCCTGACGAAGAACCGGAAACCTACTCCATCGTCGGTGAATCCGAATCCGACCCCATCAACGGTAAGATTTCCAACGAATCACCAATGGCTAAGGGGCTGCTTGGCCACAAGATCGGTGAAGAGGTCAACATCGACATTCCAAATGGCACGATGAAGGTTAAGATCTTAGACGTCAAGTAAGATTGAAGAAGCCTGCGGCAGGGTTAGCTTTGCCGCAGGCTTTTTTGGTTTTAAATAGGTCTTTGATCCTGTCCCCGCTGGAATGCCCGGATCTTAAAACATTATCCGGCATAGGCAGATTGCTTGGCATTTTGCTCGTCAGATGGTATCTTTAGCAGGATGAAAGTGCTATCATAAAACTAGTCGAACGAGTAAAGGGGATTTAAGTATGAAGTTAATTGTTACCGATGCCGCTAATGAATGGTTCAAGAATGAGATGGATCTGAAGCCGGGGGATGGGATCAAGTTCTATGGCAAGGTCTATGGCCGGACGGAGGTTCACCATGGCTTTTCCCAGGCCTTTGCCAAGGATAACCACCCGATCGATCCGGTGCTGGAAGTGGTCAAAGACGGGATCAACTACCACGTCAATGAAGTTGATGAGTGGTTCTTCACCCGCTTGATTACGACCGTTGATGCCAACGCCGATGGCCCCGTTTTCCACTTCCAGCATGAAGATCAGAACGAGGCCCCAGATGTTGCCGGAATGAAGAGCGACCAGGATGATCACTCCGATAATCAGGCGGATGCCTCGACCGGAGCCTCCCAACACTTTGAACACTAAATTAAAACAGCCGCCCAGGAGCTTTCCTGAGTGGCTGTTTTTTAACGCTGTCGTTTAGTGATGTACCAGGTCAGGCCAAGGCTGACGACGGTGACAATCACCCCGAGGATCAGGAATGGCGGCCGGTAGTAGAATTCAACCCGGTGAGTCCCGCTGGTGATCGGCAGGGCCATGAAGATGCTGATGACGGTCCGCGGCTGAACCCGGTGACCGTCGATGCGGACGTGCCAACCGGTGGCCGCGGGGATGGTCGTCATGAGGGCGGACTGCCCACGGTGAATATGGACCGTTCCCTTAATGCTGGTTGGCGTGGCCTTTTGAATCTTCAGCGGCGATTGCTGCAGGGTACTCAGACTGGCATTAAAGGCCCGCTGGTTCAACCGGTAGACGCTGACGTTCTGCAGCCAGGCGCTGGTCTTCTTGAGGCGGAAGGTGATGGTAACCAGCTTACCCTTCTGGTGGTGGGCTAGGTTGATCACGACGGTATCCCGGTAGGTATCGTATTGGCTGAAGTCCCGGCGGTTCAAGCTGATCGAAGCGCTATCCTTGACCTCGGGGCCGAGGGTGAGGTAGTAGGAGTCGTTGGTCGGTGGCGTGAACTTCAGCTTAATCGTGGCCGGCTTCAAGAGGTTTTGCTTTTTGAAAGTCGTGCCCGTGATCTGGTGGGCGGCTTGAACATTATTGAAGCTAACCGAGGTAAAGTTTTGGACGATAAACAACGGCTGGTTGATCGGCCGGCCCGCCAATGCCTGGAAGATTTGGGACTGGTAGCCGAGCGGATCCAGGGTGGCCTTGCCGAGCTGGAAGATCTCCGAACTAGCCCCGAACGCAATCGGCAGGGCGGCCGGGCTCTCGCGGCTGGTAATCATCCTGGTCTGATTGACTTTTTTCAGGCGCGCCCAATCCGGCCGGTACCCGGATAGCGGCATGATCTGTTCCCCGTCCTCGATCCCGTGGTGCCGGGCGGTCATTATGTACTTGAAACCGAGCAAGGCGTCGCTGACCTGGGTTCCATTGTCGTAGCTGACAAAGCCATCCCCAGCTGGTTGGCCAATCGCACCCATGAATGCTGGAATCGGCGGCTCCAGGGTGGAACCGAAGTGATCGGCGGAGTAAAAGTCGCCCTGCATGGGGTCATCCTTGGTTCGCATGAAGGTCTTGGCGACCCGGTAGAAACCGGAATCATGGTGCTTCAGTTGTTGACTGGCCTGGTCGAGCTGCTGGGTGTACTTGCCGAACTCAGCCTGGGAGACGTAGGAAATTTTGTTGAGGCTGGTGAAGGCGCTGGTCCCAACGTCACAGGCCACGATCAGAACGATGAGGAAGTCGTACAGGCGGGGGGAATTCCGCCGGGCGATCATCAATGCTGCCAGCGAAACGACGACGAACCCCAGGCCGATGAGCCGCTGACTGGTTGACAGGTACGCCAATTTGAGCTGGCCAGTTACCCAGAAGACCAGACCGCTGATAATCAAAATTGCCAGTGCACCCGGCCATTGCAGCTGGTAGGATGGCTGCAGGACCCGGGCGGCGAGCAGGATGCACCAGAAGGCAAAGATGAACGAGAAGCGGTACGGGTACCAGACCGGAAACTGTCCGGCGTGCCAAAGTAGGTCCAGTGGTTCGTAGCAGAACGATAGGATAAAGAAGATGGTAACCAGGCCGGCAACGAGCCGCTGCGACCACTTGATGTGGACGTTGAAGAAGTAGAGGGCTGCACCGATCATGAGCAGCATACCAATATAGATGTTGGGCTGGCCACTGGGCATCTGGTTGAAATCAAATGACCCGGGCACCAGTTTACCGAGCATCTTGAGCGGCTGGTATTCCAGCTTGCTGCTGATGATGGCCTCCGTGTAGGTCCCCTTGCTGGTAGTCAGGGCATAGATGGTTGGCAGGAGGGTGACCGCTGCAATACCGGCACTGGCGATGGAGCTGGCCAGGTAGACCCCGGTTGTCTTCAGCCGGGTCCGCCAATCCGCCAGCGTTGGCAGCTGCCAGCAGACGACGAGGATGGTGAACAGGCAGATCATCCAGGCCATGTAGTAGTTATCGATCATCATGACCGCCAGCCAGGCAATGTAGGTTCCCGGATGGCCGTCGTGGATGAGTCTGAGCAGTCCCCAGATGATCAGCGGCAGGATGACCAGGGCGTCGAGCCAGATCATGTTGAGCTGGTTAGCGATCATCCAACCGTTGAGGGCGTAGGCAGTGCTGAAGGCCCAGATCCGAAAGCCGCTTTGCAGCCGGGTCTTAAGGAGCAGCCAGGCAAAGGCCATTCCCGCTAGGCCGTAACGGAGCAGGGTAAGGGCCATCACCCCGCTGGTCAGCCATTTTCCAGGGAAGAAGATCAGAATCAGGTTGAGGGGACTGAAGAGGTAGTAGGCATTGGTTCCCAGCATCTCACCGCCCAGTCCCTTGCTGAATGAATAAAACAGGGAGCCGGGGTGGTGGAGGATGATGTTACGCAGGTAAGCGAAAAAGTCGACATATTGCTGGCCGAGGTCGACCGTTAAAAGGCTGCTGGGGCCAAAGGGAGCCATTTGCCGATAAGCAAAGTAGGCCCCCATCAGGATGACCGGAATCAGGAAGCTTCCGGTCAATATTAATGCATGCTGTTTTTTCCAATTATGGCGAATCACAACGAGTTTTCCTTCCCTTATTAGTATTGCTGAATATTATATACCGATCTTATGAAGAAAATCGTCTCTGAAGGATTAAATTTAAGTAAATCATGATACTTAAGTGTTCATTTTTTCATAAATAAAGAGTATTATTCTTAAGTTAGTAGTGAAGGGTCCTCTGCGCCCAATAACAAAATTTGGTAGAATAATATCGTCACTACAATTGAAGGAGAATTAACTTGTGAAAGTCTTTGATCGAATAAAAAGATTGTTTAATTCGCAAAATCGAAAGAAACGTAGTGCTCAGTCCGTGATTCCGTTTCGGCTGAACTTCCTGCTGTGGATTGTCGGGATCCTGTTGCTGGCACTGACGGCCCGGCTCTTTTATCTGCAGGTGCTGAACGGTTCAGCCTACAAGGCGGAGGTTAAGCGCTCGGATACCTCGATTCAGACCAATAACGTCCAGCGGGGGATGATTTATGATTCCCAAGGAAATGTCATGGTCGGCAACCAGACCCACCAGGCAATTACCTATACTAAGGGTTCCAACGTTACGACGGATGATCTTTATAAGATTGCTAACCGGCTGGGCAGGTACGTGACGGTCACCAACAAGAATTCCCGCTTGACTGACCGGAATGAAGAGGATTACTACCTAGCAGATAAGGGCCGTTTGAATAGCGTCCTCAAGCATGTTAAAACCAGCAGTAGTGATAGCGATGACGACAAGTACGATAAGGCCCTTAACTATCTGAATAGTCATCCGGATGCTTGGCATTTGACCAGCCAGCAGAAGAACAACGCCCGAATCTACGCAGCCATGAGCGGGGCCTACTCCTTGTCAACGACCTACATTAAGGAGACCGGCGTTACGGCTGGCGAATTGGCGGCCGTCGGGGAGCACCTTAACGAGATGCCCGGGGTTAAGATCGGGACGGCCTGGACCCGGAACTATCCGCAGGGCAAGGACGTCCAGAGCCTGACCGGGACCGTCTCCACTACGGGTTTGCCAAGTGATGAGGTTAACAGCCTGCTTTCCGAGGGGTACTCGCGAAACGATAGCGTGGGGCAGAGCTACCTTGAAAAGGAATACCAGGCCACGCTGGCCGGTTCCAAGTCCCAGACCGAGGTTACGACGAATGGTAATAATGTTACCAAGGAAGTTGTCAAGTACCCTGGCAAGAAGGGGGATAACCTGGTATTGACTGTCAATTCCAAGTTCCAGCAGCGGGTGCAGGAGATCCTGAAGAATAACTACGCCTCTGCGGGTAACGGCTACTCCTCAGGGGTCTACGCAGTGGTTATGAACCCCCACAACGGTGCCATCCTGGCCATGGCCGGAATCGACCGTGACACGAAGACCGGTAAGCAGACTGATGACCAAATCGGTGCCATCAACCACCCAATTACGATGGGGTCGGTTGTTAAGCCCGCTACGGTGATGGGAGGCTTGATGAGCAAGGTCATTACGCCTACCAACAACACCCTGGTTGACCGGCCAATTAAGGTGGAAGGGATTTCTGCCAAGAGTTCCTGGTTCAACCATGGCGGTTCCGCTAACATGGCGGTGAATGCCCCAACGGCCCTAGAAGTTTCCTCAAACTCTTACATGATGCAACTGATCATGAAAGAGGGGGGAATGGACTATCACGATAACGCCCCAATGACCCTGAAGCCAAGCATCTTTGCTAAGGAGCGGTACTACTTCAACATGTTCGGCCTTGGTCAAAAGACCGGGGTGGACCTGCCGGGTGAAACCGCTGGGTACACCGGTCCTTCTGACGAAAAGCACATTGGTTCAGCACTGGACTTGGCCTACGGGAACTACGACGGTTACACTACCATCCAGTTGGCTCAGTACATGTCAACCATTGCCAACGGCGGGAACCGGATGCGTCCTTACATTGTTAAGGAAATTCGCGGAACCCAGAGCAATGGTAAGCTGGGCCCGGTTGAATACACGACTCAGCCCCAGGTTCAGCAGGTTATCCCAGCTCCGAAGTCATACTTCGATGTTGTTCACCAAGGACTGTACCAGGTGGTTCATGGTTCTAACACCTACATCACCGGTCGAGCATTGTCCAGCGTCAAGCCTTCAATCTCCGGGAAGACCGGGACAGCCGAAACGGTTTCTGATGGTCACAAGACTACCACTCTGAGTTTTGCCGGTTATGCACCGTCTAACGATCCGCAGGTAGTTGTTGCCCTGGCTATCCCTGGTTGTACAAATAGTGATGGTGGAGCGAACCTGAATATGGCCAAGCAGATTTTCCAGGCCTACTGGAAGATGGTTCAGTCGCCAAAGGGCTTTACTGACGGTGAATAAAGCAACTGTCAAGGTAATTTCCTTAACAAACTTTGCTAAATCACTAGCCAAACCAATTAATAAATGATATAGTTGTACGAGTTAGGGTTACGATAAATAACCAATTAAGATCAAATAAAGTTTGGAGGTTATAACTCATGCGTGTCAACATTACCCTTGAATGCACTTCATGCCACGAGCGGACTTACTTAACCAGCAAGAACCGTCGTCACAATCCCGACCGGCTTGAATTAAAGAAATACTGCCCACGGGAACGCAAGGTGACATTACACCGCGAAACTAAGTAATTTTTTACTTGGTTCATCAAACCAGTAGATTGCTTCTAAAGCAATTGCTGGTTTTTTTGTGTGTTCGATTCTGACCCAAGTGAATTAATGTTCCGGCCAGCCGCAAGCTGTGAATCGGTTCACCTAGTGAAAAAACGCTTGCAAAAAATAGGCGGACCTGTAATAATGTATTCTTGTAACCGTTTATCATTTTGTATAAAGGGGAGATATGAGAATAATGGCGTATTCCAAGAATGAGCTGCGGCAGGCCTACATCGCACGGCTGCAACAGCTAGATCTTAATACACGTCTTAGTGAAGAGAAACGTTTAACTTCGATGCTTTTCAACCAACTCGAGTGGATGCGCGCCAAAACGGTGGCATTGACCCTCAGCCAGTCGTTTGAGATCGATACGGCCCCGATCCTGCTGCACGCCCGTCATGAGGGGCGGACAGTGGTGGTTCCCCGGACCCTTCCCAAGCGGCAGATGGAGTTCGTCGAGATTACGGAGAGCACTAACTTTAATGAAAGTTCCTTTGGTATTCTTGAACCGGCGGATGGTCGGGTATTTGGGCCCGATGAGATCGATCTGATGGTGGTCCCGGGGGTGGCCTTCACCCAAGATGGCAAACGGCTTGGCTTTGGCGGCGGCTACTATGACCGCTACCTGAGCAAGTACCATGGTGATACGATTGCCCTGGCCCTGCCAACCCAACTGGCCGACGATGGCGAGTGGCAGGCAGACGAGCACGACCAGCAGATTGCTAAGGTCCTGAACCTGGCGGAGTGCTAGCTGATGCGATCACGTACTTGGTCCCTAGCGCCCGTCACCATTACCCTGGTGGTCATTCAGGTGCTGGTGTACCTGGCGATGACTCTGGCCGGCGGATCGACTAATCCGGCGGTCCTGGTTCGCTTTGGGGCACTGCAACCAGAACTCTTGCGGGCCGGCCAGTGGTGGCGGCTGATCACCCCGGTCTTTGTCCACATTGGCTTTACCCATTTGCTGATCAACAGTCTGACCCTGTATTTTCTGGGCCTCTACATTGAGCAGCTGTTTGGCCATTGGCGGATGCTGGTCATCTACTTTGTCAGTGCCATTGTCGGGAATCTTTGCAGTGCCTACTGGCTATCCGGCAGTCTGGCGGCCGGTGCCAGCACGGCGATTTTCGGCCTGTTCGGGGCCTTTTTGATGCTGGGTGAGTCCTTCCGGGAAAACCTGGCGATTCGCCAGCTCAGTCGTCAGTTCCTGATCCTGGTCCTGTTAAACATTGGGACCGACCTGCTGGTGCCCGGTATTGACCTGGCGGGACACATCGGGGGTCTGTTCGCCGGCTTCCTGATGGCGTACGTTGTGGCCGCCCCTAAAATTGGGCCGGTGGCAACGAACAAGCGTTGGTTGAGTGCCGGGATGTTGATTGTTGGTATCCTAGTCCTAATTTGGGAAGTGAGCTGATATTATGGCAATGGTTCCACGTGAATTTAGGACGTTGTACGATGTTCAGCAGCTGCTCAAGCAGTTTAATGTATTTGTATACGTCGGCAAGCGCTTATACGACATCGAACTGATGGCAATTGAGCTTGACAATCTCCACCAGGCAGGAGTGGTTGATCAATCAACCTATATGAAGGCGAAGATTGTCCTGCGCAAGGAACATCGTGAAGAATTGAAACGAGAACAAACGGGGAAACTGTATTAATCCCCAAGAAAGGAATTATTATGGCAAACAAGAAGTTATTTGGTGTTGATCTTGGTGGTACGACCATCAAGTTTGCAATTTTGACGGAAAACGGTGAGATTCAACAGAAGTGGTCAATCCGGACGAACACCCTGGACGAAGGGTCACACATCGTCCCTGACATCATTGAATCAATCAACCACCACCTGGACCTGTACAAGATGAACAAGGACCAGTTTATCGGGATCGGAATGGGGACTCCCGGAACGATCGACCGGGACAAGGGGACCGTTGTTGGTGCCTACAACCTGAACTGGAAGACAACCCAAAACGTCAAGGAAGCTATCGAAGAAGGTACCGGGATGAAGTTTGCCCTGGATAACGATGCCAACGTGGCCGGTCTTGGTGAACGCTGGAAGGGTGCCGGTAACGAGGGTGACGATGTGGCCTTCATTACCCTGGGTACCGGTGTCGGTGGTGGAATCATCGCCAACGGCAAGCTGATCCACGGTCTGGTTGGTGCCGGTGGTGAAGTCGGCCACATGGTTGTTCAGCCAGATGGCTACCTTTGTACTTGTGGTAACCGTGGTTGCCTGGAACAATACGCTTCCGCAACCGGGGTTGTTCACATTGCCCAAGATAAGGCTGAAGAATACGAGGGCAACAGTCGGCTGAAGGCCATGATCGACAACGGTGACGAGATCACTTCCAAGATCGTCTTTGACCTGGCTAAGGAAAACGACTACCTGGCAAACAAGGTTGTCGACGAAGTTTGCCATTACCTGGGTCTGGCTTGCGCTAACCTGAGCAACGTCTTGAACCCCGAATTCGTTGTGATCGGTGGTGGGGTTTCCGCTGCCGGGGACTTCCTGCTGAAGCGGGTTAAGGCGAACTTCGAAAAGTACGCCTTCCCAACTGTCCGGACTTCTACTCAACTCAAGCTGGCTGAACTTGGTAACGATGCCGGGGTAATCGGTGCGGCTTCACTGGCACGTCAATTTGCTAATGATTAATAGTAGTGAGGCGAACTGATCGTGATCTTAGGAGTTAGTCAAGGATTATTAATCTTCAACACTGTTATCATCATCCTCTTGGTGGCCTGGCTATTGACCTGGCTCTTCCAATACTGGCGGCGCAATCATTACGCAACCGTTTTGGACGAGGACGAGTTCCAAAAGGGAATTCGGAAGGCTCAGGTAATCGATCTGCGCCAGGAAAACGAATTTCGGGCTGGCCATATTCTCGGTGCCCGGAACCTGCCGTACATTTACCTGCGGCAGCAATACGGCGAGCTGCGGCCTGATCTGCCTGTTTACATGTATGACCAGGGAATGGCCATCAGTACCCAGGCGGCGACTTTCCTCGGCAAGCACGGCTACCACAAGCTATACATCTTAAAGGGTGGTTACAACAGCTGGGATGGCAAGACCAAGAAAGCTAAATATTAAAACAAAAACAGGAGACTGAATTCAGCCTCCTGTTTTTGTTCGGTTAGAATTAGATTTGATGAGCGGAACGCCCCTTCCGAATAGCAGCCTTCCGGTTTTCGTCAAACTTTTCTTCTTGTTCTTCAACTGGCTTGATGACCTTCTTGTGGAATGCCAAGGCCCCGCTTGCTAATGCGGCAATGGTTGATGCAGCACCGATGAAAACACCCTTAGTGAATTGTTTCATAACACAGTTCCCCCTTTAGTTATTTAGTTAATTCTATTATGATTTACTTAGGTATGATTTACCAGTGATTTACAGTAAATTTTGCGATAATTTATAAATTGTGGGAGAAAATAAAATGACAAAAATAGTTGCGATTATGGGCCCGACCGCGGTGGGGAAAACGGCCCTGTCGATTGACCTTGCCAAGCGTTTCAGCGGCGAGGTGATCTCCGGTGACTCGATGCAGGTTTATCGCCGCTTGGACATCGGGACGGCCAAGATCACCAAGGCGGAGATGGCGGGGGTCCCGCACCACCTAATTGACATCTGTGACATTCAGGAGCGTTACTCCGCCGCCATGTTCAAGCAGCAGGCCGAGCAGGCGATCAAAGACATTGCCGGTCGGGGGCACCTGCCCCTGGTGGTTGGCGGCACGGGGTTTTATTTGCAGACCCTGACCGAGAACCTCACGCTGGGGCAGGACCACTTTGACGATCGATCGGCCCAGATTCGGCAGCACTGGCAGCAACTGGCTGAGGAGCGGGGGGCGGCATACGTCCGCCAGCGCCTGGCCGAACTCGATCCGGCAGCTGAGCAGCACATCGAGAAGGGGAACCTCCGCCGGGTGATCCGGGCCCTCGAGGTCATTGAGAAGACCGGGCGGCGCTTTTCCGATCAGCCCCGCCAGAAGAGCGCTAATGACTACCTGCTGATTGGGCTGACGACCGACCGGCCCGTCCTGTATGACCGGATCAACCGGCGGGTCGACCTGATGATGAAGGAAGGACTGCTGGACGAGGCCCGCTGGCTGTACGATCACGACGGGGCCAGCCTGCCAGCGAGGAAGGGAATCGGCTATCACGAGTTTTTCCCGTACTTTGCCGGGGAGATTGACCTGGCCACGGCGGTGCGCAAGGTTAAGCAGGATTCGCGCCACTATGCCAAGCGCCAACTGACCTGGTTCCGCAACAAGATGGATGTCCACTGGTTTGACCTGGTCAGCGGTAAAGATCAGCCTGAACAAATTAACGAATTGGTCCAGTCATGGTTAATTAAGTAAAGTCGATCGGGCAAAAAGATTTTAATTATCTTAAAATTTCGATATTAATTGACTTGTTCAGGGCGGATTGGTATCCTTAAAAACGTATTGAAAAGGTAATTGTGGACTGATTTTACGAACATTTAATGTTTATTGGTCTATTTCAAAAATGATTGTTCGGGTATCGCCGCTTGCAGACGGGACTTAATAAAATTAAGACCATGGTCACCATCATACTTTAGCGTAACTGGCTTTTTACTGAAAGGGAATGAATTTTAATGGCTAAGCGAGAATATACAAAAGATGAAGTTCGTCAAATGGTGAAAGATGAAGACATTCGTTTCTTGCGGGTAATGTTCACCGACTTGCTGGGGACGATCAAGAGTGTTGACCTGCCGGTAAGTCAACTGGATAAGCTGCTGGACAACAAGATCATGTTTGATGGCTCATCCATCGATGGCTTTGTCCGGATCGAAGAGAGTGACATGTACCTGTACCCAGACATGTCCACCTGGTTGACCTTCCCATGGGGGGCAGAACACGGTAAGGTGGCCCGGGTCATCTGCAGTGTCCACAACACCGACGGCACCCCATTCTCCGGTGATCCGCGGAACAACCTGAAGCGGGTCTTGAAGGATATGCGGGCTCTCGGCTTCAAGGACTTCAACATTGGACCGGAACCAGAATTCTTCCTTTTCAAGCTTGATGAAAATGGCAACCCAACCACCAAGGTTAACGACCAGGAAAACTACTTTGACATGGAACCCGCTGACCGGGGTGAAGACTGCCGGCGCGATATCGTTTTAGCCCTGGAAAAGATGGGCTTTGACGTTGAAGCAGCCCACCACGAAGTTGCTCCGGGCCAACACGAAGTTGACTTCAAGTACGCCGACGCCTTAGAAGCTGCCGACAACATCCAAACTTTCAAGCTGGTGGTTAAGACAATTGCCAAGAAGTACGGCCTCCACGCTACCTTCATGCCAAAGCCGCTGTCAGGGATCAACGGTTCCGGGATGCACCTGAACATGTCCCTGTTTGATCAGGAAGGTCATAACGCCTTCTACGACAAGGATGATAAGAACCAGCTTTCCCAGACCGCTTACCACTTCCTGGGCGGTTTGATGAAGCACGCCCGGAGCTTCACTGCAATCTGTGATCCAATCGTTAACTCCTACAAGCGGTTGGTTCCTGGCTACGAAGCCCCAGTCTACGTTGCCTGGTCCACTTCCAACCGGTCACCACTGGTCCGGATTCCAAACGACCGCGGCATGGGGACCCGGCTGGAACTGCGGTCAGCTGATCCATCCGCTAACCCGTACCTGGCAATTGCCAGTGTCCTGGAAGCCGGCCTGGACGGTCTGCGCAACGACCTGCCACCAGTTCACAACATCGACGAAAACATCTACCAGATGAGCCTGGCAGAACGGCAGGAAAAAGGAATCGTAAACCTGCCTGACACCCTGCACAATGCTCTGAAGGACCTAGCCGCCGATGACGTCATCAAGGGCTCCATGGGTGAACACCTCTACAAGAGCTTCATGGAAGCCAAGACGTGGGAATATGACGGCTACCGTCAGCACGTATCCGACTGGGAACGGCAACAGTACATGGAAAAGTACTAAATTCAATTGAATCGTGAGTAAAAAGCTTGGAAAGCGGCCCCAAAAGCTGCTTTTCAGCTTTTTCTTGCTGTCAATTGACAAATGCCGACATTCAGATACAATTATACTTGTTGTAATAGCGGCTTTTTGCTGTTAATTAGTTACTAAAGGAGAATCGAGATAAAATGGATCAAAAGGTCAGAGTTCGGTATGCACCAAGTCCAACTGGTTTCCTGCATATTGGAAATGCCCAATCAGCATTGTTTAACTACTTATTTGCACGGCACTTCAACGGTACGATGGTACTGCGGATTGAAGATACCGACACTAAGCGGAACGTTAAAGACGGTGAAGCCAGTCAGCGGAAAAACCTGCACTGGTTAGGAATCGACTGGGATGAAGGTCCAAACAAGCCAAATCCAAAGTACGCACCTTACCGGCAGAGTGAACGGAACGCCAAGGGAATCTACCACAAGTACATCCAAGAACTGTTGGACAAGGGGATTGCCTACAAGGACTACACGACTGAGGAAGAACTGCAGGAGATGCGGGAACGTCAGCGTGCCAACAAGGAAGCGCCGCACTACGATGGCCGTTGGTACGGCCGGAGTGAAGAGGATCAGAAGGCGGCTGAAGCTAAGGGACTCAAGCCAACCATCCGCTTCCACTTCCCAAAGAACCATGACTACGAATGGGATGACATTGCCCGGGGTCACGTTTCCTTCAACTCTGACAACCTCGGTGGCGACTTCATCATTGAAAAGAGTGATGGGATGCCAACCTACAACTTTGCCGTTGTTGTCGACGACCACTCCATGGACATTACCCATGTCCTGCGTGGTGCCGATCACATTTCCAACACGCCAAAGCAGATTGCGATCTATGAAGCACTGGGCTGGGAGCACCCAACCTTCTGCCACATTCCATTGATCTTCAACCCGAAGACCCGGAAGAAGCTGAGTAAGCGGGACAAGGATACCCTGCAGTTTATCAGTGAATACAAGCGGCACGGTTACCTTCACGAAGCTATCTTCAACTTCATCGCATTCCTGGGCTGGTCTCCAAAGGGCGAGCGGGAAATCTACTCCAAGGATGAGCTGATCAAGGTTTACGATCCTGACCGGATGTCCAAGGCTCCAGCCTACTTCGACCAAAAGAAGCTGGACTGGATGAACGCCCAATACATCAAGCAGATGTCAGTTGATGAACTGACCGACCGGACGATGGAACTGGTCAAGGAAGGCGAAACTGAGGAAGCAAAGCGCCTGCAGAGCATTCCGGAAGATGACCTCTGTGACATCATCAAGAAGACGATCCACGTTCACCAGCGGGACGTCAACAAGCTGCTTGAAGTGATGGAATATGCTTGGAGCTACTACAATGTTCTGGACGAACACTTCAACTACGACCAACTGGTTGACAATGAAGACTTCAACAACGACGACGTACTCGCCGTTCTGAACGGTCTGAAGGACAAGCTGGTCAACGGTGGCGACGACCTCGATTACAGCCAAGCTATCAAGGAAGTTGGCAAGGAAACTGGCATCAAGGGTCGGTACCTCTACTTCCCATTGAACCTGGCCTTCACCGGGGCTACCTCTGCTCCACAGATCTTCGAGATCATGGACATTTACTCACGCAAGACCGATATTGAATTGCTTGACCGGATGATTGCCGCATTCAAGTAAATATTATGAATAAAGCCGGACGGGATGACCGTCCGGCTTTTGTTGGTTCTATGATATTCGGTAAGGATAAGATGAATTCTTATCTTTATCGTTTTTTGTTACTTGCTGTACCATTGATTTA